>VEQB01000304.1 GCA_018883485.1 Bacteroidota bacterium | reverse complement strand
GGCTAAGACTGAAGATATGGTGAGAAAGGTGTTGGTAAATTTAGGCGTTAATTTTATTGAAGTAGAAGATGAGGCCGCTTTTTATGGGCCTAAAATTGATATTCAAATTTACTCGGCAATTGGAAGAGAATTTACTTTAGCCACCAATCAGGTAGATTTTGCCCAAGCAGAGCGTTTTGATTTGTATTTTACGAATGAGAAAAATGAAAAGGAGAGGCCTATCATTATTCATCGCGCTCCCTTGAGCACACACGAGCGATTCATTGGGTTTTTATTGGAGCACTATGCAGGTAATTTGCCTTCTTGGTTAAGTCCAAAACAGGTAGCTGTACTGCCAATTAGTGATAAGTATCTTCCTTATGCTCAAAAACTTGTTGAATTGATGAAAAAGAACGATATTCGCGCCCTCTTCGACGACAGAAACGAAAAAATTGGCAAGAAAATAAGGGATGCAGAAATGAAAAAAATCCCATTCATGCTGGTGGTAGGCGAGCAAGAAATGCAAGAAGGTTCTGTTTCTGTAAGGAAACATGGCCAGGGAGATGTTGGGAAAATGTTGTCAGAGGAATTTGTATCGTATTTTGAAAATCAATTAACTGTAAAACTGTAAACATCTTTGGCAACACCAAACAACCCAAACCCAGGAGGAGCGAGTGGACCTACTCCAAATCGATTCATTAGCAGAGGCCGCAGGTCGCTAGAACCAGAGCATAAGCTCAATCATTTGATCCGAGCCAGTAATGTACGTTTAGTAGGCGAAAATGTGGAGGTAGGCGTTTACACACTTTCGCAGGCCTTAAAATTTGCCGAAGAATTGGAGCAAGACTTAGTTGAGATTTCGCCAAATGCAGATCCACCAGTTTGTAGAATAGTTGATTATAAGAAATTCTTATACGAGCAAAAAAAGAAAAAGAAGGAACAGAAGGCCAATCAAACCAAATCTGAGGTAAAAGAGATTAGATTTGGTCCTAATACAGATGAGCATGATTTTGAATTTAAATTTAAACATGCAGAGAATTTTCTTAAGGAAGGACATAAGGTGAGAGCTTATGTATTTTTTAAAGGAAGATCCATTGTGTATAAGGAAAGAGGAGAGGTTTTATTGCTGCAATTGGCGCAACGTTTAGTTGAGATTGCTAAAATTGAACAATTGCCTAGATTAGAAGGAAAAAAAATGTTCCTTTTAATGAGTCCGAAAGGAAAAGGAGAAATAAAAAAGTCGTAATAGTATAAAAACAGGAGTTAGAAAAATGCCTAAAGTAAAAACAAACAGTTCTGCTAAAAAGCGTTTTAAGCTTACACCCAGTGGTAAGATTAAGCGTGCACAAGCATTTAAGAACCACATTTTAACTAAGAAAACCACTAAGCAGAAGCGCGGATTAACCAAATTGGTTGTTGTGAGCGATGCAGACATGGGATTAGTTAAAAACCTATTGGGAGTAGGAAAGTAATCCCGAAGCTATAATTAGCGGCCCTTAATTAGGAAGGCCTAAAATTCCTGGTTACATTGTTTAACCCGAACAAAAGCAAAAAAGACTCAGTTAATTCTGAGCGCTTAGGTTCAAAAAACTAAAAAAATATGCCACGTTCAGTCAATTCCGTTGCGAGTAGAGCTCGCCGCAAAAAACTCCTCAAATTAGCCAAAGGTTATTGGGGTAAAAGAAAAAATGTATTAACCATAGCCAAACATACCATTGAAAAAGGTTTAGGTTATGCTTACCGCGATCGTAAAACCAAGAAGCGTAACTTCCGTAGTCTTTGGATTGTGCGTATCAATGCAGGTGCTCGTTTACATGGATTTAGCTATAGTCAATTCATGGATTTAGTGCACAAAAAAGGATTAGGATTAAACCGTAAGGTGCTTGCCGATATGGCAATGAATCATCCTGAAACCTTTGCAGAAATTGTAAAATCGGTAAAATAAAATAAACACTATTATGACTTTAAAAGGCTATCCATTTGGATGGCCTTTTTTTTGCATTTTATTCCTCTGGTACACAATCTAAACAAGTTAAGCCATTATCCGTAATTCTATAAAAGTGGCCATCGGCTTCATCCATATATTCTTCATATAGATTTTCTTTACTAATATCATCTAGATTTATAACTGTACCCTGTGGTACAATTAAAATAACATCTATTTCTTGCCAACTAAACTGTTGATCCTTATTTAGGGTAAAGAAGGAAGGAATAATTAATTTATTATCCTCGATGGATATATTGTAATTGATCATTTCTATTTTTTCGAGGGCATTTATTCTGTCTTTACCATTTCCTCTTTTAATGATTTTAAGATAGATGCTATCTCCCTTTCCACTTCTAATTTTTATCCGGTCAATTTCAATATGAACGCCATTTTTACCCATCACTAAACCTTTATCGAGGAAAGCCAATTCGCCTACATTTTCTATATCATCCACATTTTCATTAAAAGGCATTTCCACACCTTCTAAATAAAGGGTATCGTTGGCCGCCAATCGCACAACTTGAGATTTACTTTCATTGTGTTGTATAGAGGCACCGTAGCTAAGTCCTGCGTATATTAAACTACAAACACCAATTACAAATATCCCTAAAAGAGAAAAGAACCATACTTTATTATCGAAGGTTAATCCAAATAAAGCCTTTATAACAAACATCAATAAAATAATGGCTGGGCTAATAAGCACTAAGAAAACACCCGCTTTAGCTGCAATAATGATGCTTTGATTCTGTATGGTAAACTGTATCAATTCATTTATTTGGTGTGTATTACCCAAATTAAAGAAAACTGCTACCATTGCCAAACTAATACTTACCACAATAATAAAAAGTAAGAGCGCAGCAAAAGCACCAATTAGTTTTAAAATCCCTTTGATTACAATGCCAAAAATATGAGAACCATGTTGCGAGATGCTATTTGTTTTAATTCCACCTTGGTTTTCTAGTACCTGTTGTTGGATACTATGAATATCTACATTTCGTCCTTTCATTAGTAGCTTATCACTTGCAGTGATGGCTTTAGGAATAATAACCCAAAAGATAATATATAACCAAAAACCAGTTCCAAATACTAGAATACTAACCAAAAAAGCTACCCTCATCCAAACTACATCTAATCCAAAATAGTTCGCTAGCCCAGAAGCAACACCACTTACCACACGTGCATCATTATCTCTAAAGAGTTTCTTGGTTTTATTTTCTCTTTGTAAACGCATTTGAAAGGCTTCTTCACCCTTTGCCTCAGGCACTGCAATCCAAAGTATGAGATACACTAAAATCCCTCCCCCAAAGGCTACAAGTAATACCACAAATAGCACTCTAATTAAAACTGGGTCAACCTCAAAAAAGGAAGCCAAGCCAGAACACACACCACCTAAGGATTGGTCATAAGGATTTCTTCTCAATTTTTTTGTAGCTGGTAGAATATAAGTTGGAGGAGTATGAGCAGTGC
>VEQB01000018.1 GCA_018883485.1 Bacteroidota bacterium | reverse complement strand
TCCTGAACCATCAATTTGTGTTGCGTCAGAAAGATGCGCATTTCCGATAGAGGAATTTCCATAATCTCTAAATGTATTTCCTTTAATGTCAAATCCTGTAGAACGAAATATTTTTATTCCAGTAGAAACTCCTGCGTTTTGTGGAATGAAATTATTGTTTTTAATTTTAGCCAATTCAATACCCCTTAAGAGTATTCCAGTGCCACAATCATTAAATTCACAATTGCTTATATTAATATATCCACGTACACTGCCCAAAAAGGATTGAGAAAAAATGGCGATTTTATTATCTTTATAGCTTTCGAAGGTGCAATTGGTGATGCTAATTCCAATCTGTGTCAGTGCAATCCCACTTGAGAATGCGTCTGGGTTTGTAATGCCATTATAAAATTCACAGTTACTTACTGAGATTCCATGAAATCCCGAAGCAGATATTGCAATAACCGGAACATCAATATAGGTATCCAAATATTGAGAGTTAACAAATGTGCTATTTTTTACGATTACTAATGTTGGAATAGACTTAATATTGAATGGGATATCGTGTTTGAATATTAATCCATTATTTCTATATCCACTAATAATGGAATTATTAATGTATATAATACCTCCGTTAAAAGACATAATAGAAGAAAACCCATTATTTATTTCACCACCATCAACCATTAGTGCTCCATTAGAATTAGGATTACCCCAAGGGTATCCTCCATTTAAAACAGATTGAATTCCTGGAGATTTGATAGTTGAAATTCCTCTAACAAATATGCCGTTAAACTTTCTTTCAAATAGCGGAATAGTTGGGTCCGAGTCATCATAATCAATAACACCATTCACAACTAATTTGGCACTTGGCTTAATTTCTATTGATTTTTGTGATTTTAGTTTAATTACTACACCTTTTGGAATAATTACAGTTGTTAAAGGCTCAATGGTTACATTGCCAGTAAAATTAGTGTTTGTCAATATAATTTGATTGTTAGGCGAATTGTAATTGATATCTTGAGAATTAGCTTCAAAGAACAAAGAACAAAGAACAAAGAACAAAGAACAAGGAACAAGTTAAAAGTTTGGTTTTCATAATTTTGTATTTATATTCAAAAGTATATCTTACCTAATAAATATGCAAATTTTGTATGTAAGTTTTGTTGTTATAAAAATCATTTTATTTTAATTCTAAGTTTAACCTGTAGATTTAGGTTATCTGGATATGGTAATCAATTTTAATTTTAAGCCCACCCTAACAAGTAATTTATCCTTTAAAAGTCTTCACCTCCTATTTTTTGCAGCTATATCACAGCGAATTAAGCTAAGGTATAAAGATATTTTTGCGAGGTTGAAGAATGTCTTTATCTTTGCCCTCCCTAAAAGAGAGAAGGAATAGAGAGAAAGTTTGGAGGGAAAGAGTTTTTAGAATTTATTTTCAAAAAAACTTGCAGAGATAAAAAAGATTATTACCTTTGCATCCCCGAAACGGAAAGAGTTGGGGTTAAAAAAAGAGAGATTCTACACCTTAGGGTGGTAATTGTATAGAATAAAGTTCTTTGAGTTAATGAGATAGCAAGCACTAGAAAAGAAATTTTTTAGGAACATTAAACCTTGAGAAAAGAAAAATAGACAGACAAACAACTTTTACTATGAAGAGTTTGATCCTGGCTCAGGATTAACGCTAGCGGCAGGCATAATACATGCAAGTTGAACGGGATAAGCTTTAGCAATAGAGCTTTGAGAGTAGCGCACGGGTGCGTAACACGTATGCAACCTACCTTAAACAGAGGGATAGCCTCTCGAAAGAGAGATTAATACCTCATAATATAATTGATAGGCATCTATTGATTATTAAAGCTGAGGCGGTTTAAGATGGGCATGCGGTTGATTAGGTAGTTGGTGAGGTAACGGCTCACCAAGCCTACGATCAATAGGGGGTCTGAGAGGATGTCCCCCCACACTGGTACTGAGACACGGACCAGACTCCTACGGGAGGCAGCAGTAGGGAATATTGGACAATGGGGGCAACCCTGATCCAGCCATGCCGCGTGCAGGAAGACTGCCCTATGGGTTGTAAACTGCTTTTGTACGGGAAGAAACCCCTTTACGTGTAGAGGGTTGACGGTACCGTGAGAATAAGGATCGGCTAACTTCGTGCCAGCAGCCGCGGTAATACGAAGGATCCAAGCGTTGTCCGGATTTACTGGGTTTAAAGGGTGCGTAGGCGGGCTATTAAGTCAGTGGTGAAAGCCGATCGCTTAACGATCGAACTGCCATTGAAACTGATAGTCTTGAGTATGTTTGAGGTTACTGGAATATAACATGTAGCGGTGAAATGCTTAGATATGTTATAGAACACCAATTGCGAAGGCAGGTAACTAAGTCATAACTGACGCTGAGGCACGAAAGCGTGGGGAGCAAACAGGATTAGATACCCTGGTAGTCCACGCCCTAAACGTTGAATACTCGGTCTTGGCGATATACAGTCAGGGCCCAAGCGAAAGCGTTAAGTATTCCACCTGGGAAGTACGTTCGCAAGAATGAAACTCAAAGGAATTGACGGGGGCCCGCACAAGCGGAGGAGCATGTGGTTTAATTCGATGATACGCGAGGAACCTTACCTGGGCTTGAATGTGAGTGACCGGTGCCGAAAGGTACTTTTCCCGCAAGGGACACGAAACAAGGTGCTGCATGGCTGTCGTCAGCTCGTGCCGTGAGGTGTTGGGTTAAGTCCCGCAACGAGCGCAACCCCTATCTTTAGTTGCCATCAGGTTAAGCTGGGGACTCTAAAGAGACTGCCTACGTAAGTAGTGAGGAAGGTGGGGATGACGTCAAGTCATCATGGCCCTTACGTCCAGGGCTACACACGTGCTACAATGGTTGGTACAATGAGTCGCAACATGGCAACATGAAGCCAATCTCAAAAAGCCAATCTCAGTTCGGATTGAGGTCTGCAACTCGACCTCATGAAGTTGGATTCGCTAGTAATCGGATATCAGCAATGATCCGGTGAATACGTTCCCGGGCCTTGTACACACCGCCCGTCAAGCCATGGAAGTTGGGAGTGCCTGAAGTCGGTAACCGTAAAAGGATCCGCCTAGGGCAATACCGATAACTGGGGCTAAGTCGTAACAAGGTAACCGTACCGGAAGGTGTGGTTGGACCACCTCCTTTCTAGAGTTTAAGGAAATGTTAGGTTTGCTATCTCAAAACACTCAACTAGGTTTTAAGTGTTAGGTTTTAAGTTTTAAGTTTAAAATACTAATACAAAAAAAGCAGTTAGCTGCCAGCGGCTAGAAGCCAGCAGCTAGAAGCAAAAAAAGTTCTTTAAGAAAAAGAGGAAGAAAAAACCCGAAAGCGATCATCAGGGAGTGATCTTCTGAGTGCTCGTGATTAGTAAATAGTCTCGTAGCTCAGTTGGTTAGAGCGCTACACTGATAATGTAGAGGTCCCCAGTTCAAATCTGGGCGGGACTACATCGACAACGGGGAATTAGCTCAGCTGGCTAGAGCACCTGCCTTGCACGCAGGGGGTCAACGGTTCGAATCCGTTATTCTCCACAATGCTAAGCTGCCAAAGCGAGGGGCCAGAGGCCAGAAGCCAGAAGCGGTAGCGCAAAAGTTCTTTGACATATTGGAAGAAAACACAATTGCAAAAAAAGAGCAATTAGGATATTTGAGGTGAAGATAAGTTACTAAGGGCGTACGGGGGATGCCTAGGCTATCAGAGACGAAGAAGGACGTGCCAAGCTGCGAAAAGCTACGGGGAACTGCTGAGGAGTTTTGATCCGTAGATATCCGAATGGGGCAACCCATCCTGTTTACAGGATCTAAGGATAACCCGCTGAACTGAAACATCTAAGTAAGCGGAGGAAGAGAAAATAATAATGATTCCCAAAGTAGTGGCGAGCGAAATGGGAAGAGCCCAAACCGGTAATGTTTCGGCATTGCCGGGGTTGTAGGACCATAGATGAAACTAACATAGAAGCTGAACTACTTGGAAAGGTAGACGATATAGGGTGATAGTCCCGTAAGCGTATGTTGTTAGTGGATAGTGGTATCCTGAGTAGCGCGGGGTCGGAGACGCCTTGCGTGAAACTGCCAGCACCATCTGGTAAGGCTAAATACTACTGATAGACCGATAGTGAACTAGTACTGTGAAGGAAAGGTGAAAAGAATCTCTAACAGAGAAGTTAAATAGAACCTGAAACCGTACGCTTACAAGCGGTCGGAGCCCTTAAGTGGGGTGACGGCGTGCCTTTTGCATAATGAGCCTACGAGTTACTCCTCATTGGCAAGGTTAAGTTCTTAAGGAACGAAGCCGCAGCGAAAGCGAGTCTGAATAGGGCGCAGAGTCAATGGGGGTAGACGCGAAACCTGAGTGATCTACCCATGGCCAGGATGAAGGTGCCGTAACAGGTACTGGAGGTCCGAACCGGTAAGCGTTGAAAAGCTTTCGGATGAGCTGTGGGTAGGGGTGAAAGGCTAATCAAACTGGGAGATAGCTCGTACTCCCCGAAATGTTTTTAGGAACAGCCTTGGAATAGAGTGTGCTAGAGGTAGAGCTACTGATTGGGTAAGGGGGTGTCACAACCTACCGAACTCAGACAAACTCCGAATGCTAGACACATGTTTTCCAGGAGTGAGCCCTTGGGTGCTAAGGTCCGAGGGCGAGAGGGAAAGAACCCAGACCATCAGCTAAGGTCTCAAAATCTAGATTAAGTTGAACTAACGTGGTTCAATCGCAAAGACAGCTAGGATGTTTGCTTGGAAGCAGCAATTCATTTAAAGAGTGCGTAACAGCTCACTAGTCGAGCGATTGGGCGTGGATGATAAACGGGCATCAAATCTAGTACCGAAGCTATGGATTTAATAGAAATATTGAGTGGTAGGGGAGCATTCTAGCGGCGCAGAAGGTGTGGCGCGAGCCATGCTGGAGCTTCTAGAAAAGCCAATGTAGGCATAAGTAACGATAAGGCAGGTGAGAAACCTGCCCACCGCAAGCCTAAGGTTTCCTGATCAACGTTAATCGGATCAGGGTTAGTCGGGACCTAAGACGAAGCGAACAAGCGTAGTCGATGGAGAACAGGTTAATATTCCTGTACCAGTGGAGAGGGACGGAGAGACGTGGTAGTTACGGGCGGACGGAAGTGCCCGTTGAGCCTAACCTTCGGGTGAAGCGAAACTACAAAATCTCTTCCAAGAAAAGCTCCCACATAAGCCCGTACCGCAAACCGACACAGGTAGGCGAGATGAATATTCTAAGGTGCTCGAGTGAATCACGGTTAAGGAACTCGGCAAATTAACCCTGTAACTTCGGGAAAAGGGGTACCCATAGCAATATGGGTCGCAGAGAAATGGCTCAGGCGACTGTTTATCAAAAACACATGGCTTTGCTAAATCGAAAGATAATGTATAAGGCCTGACACCTGCCCGGTGCTGGAAGGTTAAGAGGGGATGTCATCGCAAGAGAAGCATTGAATCGAAGCCCCAGTAAACGGCGGCCGTAACTATAACGGTCCTAAGGTAGCGAAATTCCTTGTCGGGTAAGTTCCGACCTGCACGAATGGTGTAACGATCTGAGCACTGTCTCAACCGTGAGCTCGGTGAAATTGTGGTATCGGTGAAGACGCCGGTTAATCGCATCGGGACGGAAAGACCCCGTGCACCTTTACTATAGCTTTGCATTGACTTTGGGTAAATAATGTGTAGGATAGGCGGGAGACTTTGAAGCTGTGTCGCTAGGCATGGTGGAGTCAACCTTGAAATACCGCCCTTTGTTTGCTTGGAGTCTAACCCCGCGAATGCGGGGGACATTGCATGGTGGGTAGTTTGACTGGGGTGGTCGCCTCCAAAAGAGTATCGGAGGCTTCTAAAGGTCTGCTCAGTACGGTTGGTAACCGTGCGTAGAGTGCAATAGCATAAGCAGGCTTGACTGTGAGGCCTACAAGCCGAGCAGGTACGAAAGTAGAGTATAGTGATCCGGCGGTTCTGTATGGAAGGGCCGTCGCTCATAGGATAAAAGGTACGCCGGGGATAACAGGCTGATCTCCCCCAAGAGCTCACATCGACGGGGAGGTTTGGCACCTCGATGTCGGCTCGTCACATCCTGGGGCTGGAGAAGGTCCCAAGGGTTCGGCTGTTCGCCGATTAAAGTGGCACGCGAGCTGGGTTCAGAACGTCGTGAGACAGTTCGGTCCCTATCTGATGTGATCGTTGGAAATTTGAGAGGATCTGACCTTAGTACGAGAGGACCGGGTTGGACGTACCTCTGGTGTATCTGTTGTAACGCCAGTTGCAGTGCAGAGTAGCTATGTACGGACAAGATAAGCGCTGAAAGCATCTAAGCACGAAACTTACCTCAAGATGAGATTTCCTTTAAGGGCCGTAGAAGACGACTACGTTGATAGGCTACAGATGTAAAGCTAGTAATAGCAAAGTCGAGTAGTACTAATTACCCGTAAACTTACTATTTTTTTTAAAAATCAATCCTCGTCCTAATAGCCCGATTGTGTTTTCTTCCCAATATTGTCAAGTTAGCTTCTAGCAGCTAGCCTCTGGCCTCTAGCTTTTGCCAGATGCCAGTAGCCAATTGCCAGATGCCAACTAAAAATCTTCTTGGTGACTTTAGCGATGGTGTCCACCTCTTCCCATTCCGAACAGAGTAGTTAAGCCCATCAGCGCAGATGATACTTGGGTAACACCTGGGAAAGTATGTCGTTGCCAGATTCTTTAAAAGCCTCAACTCCTGTTGGGGCTTTTTTTTTTACATTGGCCACAAAGACGCTAAGATGCGGTGGAGTAATTAACTTAGCTCGTATATTATTTTCTTATTTTATGGATTCTAAATCGATTAATCCTGATAAATTGTGTAATGGCCTTTACTTAAGCTTTTGCAATTTTTAGCAGTGCATTTACAAACTCATCTAATTCTTGGGTTGTAGTGTACAAGTTAGGTGTTACCCTAACTCCTTTGATGTTCGACCTGTCAATGGCAACAGTCCATATTCTGTATTGATCTAAAAGAATTTTCGCCAAATCGCTTGGATTAATTCCTTCTATTCCAACATTAGCAATACCCGCACTGCGCTGTGGGTCGGAAGGAGTATTTAGAATAATACCTTTTTTTTCCCTCACTTTTTCCGTCCAATAATTTTTAAGAAACCGCAAACGCAATTCTTTTTTCTCCATGCTTATCCATTGATGATAGTCTATAGCATGATTGATAGCAATATCCGTAGCAACAGGATGTGTTCCTGTATGATTCAGCTTTTCTACAAGGTTATTTTCAAAACCATAATCCGCATATATTGGCCATAGTTTTTTAATTTTACTCTTATTTATATATAAGATTCCAGCTCCCATAGGAGAACCAAGCCATTTATGCAAACTACTCCCATAATAATCACAACCCAAATCAGATATCTTAAAGTCTAGTTGGGCTATAGCATGCGCTCCATCTACCATCACCTCAATTCCTTTTTGATGCGCCATCTGGCATATTTTCTTAATAGGTAGAATTTGGCCGCTGATATTTACCATATGACAAACCATGATTAGCCTGGTTTTTGGTGTTATGGCTTTCTCATACAAACTAATAATTTCTTCGTCTGATTTCGGGTCTATTGGAAGTGAAACAATCGTATTCTTTATTCCATATCGTTCGGCCTGTTGCCTAAACATATCGAGCATGCTTCCATAATCTTGCTCTGCCATTATTGCTTCGTCCCCTGCTTTCCAATCATAGCCTGAGATGATGGTATCTAATGATTCAGTGGTATTTCTGGTGATAATTAATTCTTCAGGTTCGCAGCCTATAAGGTTGGCCAACCGGTCTCTGGTTTTGGCTTTATTTTCAAACTGAACTGTTCGCATGTAATACGAAGCTTCACGATTCACCATTCTTATATCGTTCAGGTAGGCATTTAAAACAGGCTGAGACATCATGTTAAAATACCCGTTTTCTAAATTTATATACTCTTTTTTTAATTCGTAATGCGTACGTATTAAATCCCAATCTTCCTTAAATTCCTTAGAATAATCTGGTGTTTTACTCGCGTTACCCCAAAAATTTTCATCTTTTTGAAATGGCAAGAATCCTATTAAAGCCAATGATTTGATAAATTTTCTTTTGCTTGTTTGCATAGTCCAATGTATAAAAAAATATTGGCCTTCCAAATTTAGTATTCAGCAGATTACTTTTTAATTATCCAATAACCCCAATTTTCCTCGCCTCCTCAAAAAAATTAGGAAACGATTTTTCTACCGAAGCAATTTCGGATACGTGTATTACCCCAAGTTTAATAGCCATCATGCCAAAAGCCATAACCATCCTGTGGTCTGCATGGGTGTTGATGATAGGAGCGTTGAGGTGCGCTGCTCTTGGTTTACCAGTATAGGTTAAGGTGCCTTCTGCGGGCATATTTATGTCATAGCCTAATTGGTTCAAACCTTCTTTTAAAGCCAACACCCTATCGCTTTCTTTAACTTTTAAACTTTCTAAACCAGAAACTTCAAAGGCAATATTGCTTCCAGCTAAGGCACACACCAAGGCCGGAGCCAAATCTGGGTAATCACTTAAATCATACTTAATTATTTCTGAGGGTAAATCTATTTTGTTTACACTAATGTATAAACCTTCTTTTTCTTGCATAACAACAATTCCTAAATCCTGCATCCATTGCGCTATTTGCTTATCGCCTTGCAAGCTATCTAATTGTAGGCCCTCTAAGAAAAGTTCCGCATCACAGGCTAATAAAGTGGCCTCAAAGAAAAATGCAGCACTACTCCAATCTCTTTCTATGCTATACCTTTGAAGATTTGAATCAAATTTTCCTTCGCATTTTATTTCTTTAAAATCTGTTGTATAGTTTAGGTTCAAACCAAATTGTTGTAATAATTTGGCCGTCATTTCTATATACGGCGTGCTTACTGCTTTTCCTTTTAAGCTAATTTCTAAAGCTTGTTCCATGAGTGGCGAAACCAACATAAGGGCAGAAACAAATTGACTGGATAAATTAGCTTCTACGACAATTTTTCCTCCCGTTAAAGTTTTTCCTTGAATCAATATGGGTAAGCTGCCTTCCTTATCTAAGTAAGTTATATCTGCACCTAAGGCTTGCAGGGCATCTACCAAACCCTTAATGGGCCTTTGTTTTAGCCGTTCACTTCCTGTAAGTATTCTTTTTGAACCTGGTGTTGCTGCAAAAAATGCCATCAAAAATCGTAGGCAAGTTCCAGCATTTTTTAAGTTGATGGTTTCTGCATTTGATGTCAATGCCTCTTTTAAAATAAGCGTATCGTCTGCCTCAGAAAGATTTTCTAAAATTGGTTCAGGCAATTGCAAATACCTATAAGCTGCTGCTAAAATTAGTGCCCTATTGCTTAAACTTTTTGAATATGGTAAATTTATGCTAGCCTGTAACTGTTGCTGTTCACTGCTTATTTGAAAGGCCATTATGCCAGATTTTGATAGTATTCTAAAGACTCAATGATTAACTTATCATGGCAATTCACATCAATTTTAGGCTTTCCAATTCGTTTTAAAAGTGTGAAGTTTATGAGGCCATCTTTGTTTTTCTTATCGTTGCGCATGAAGCCTAAAAGTTCTTCGTAGTTAAATTTCTTCTGATATTTAGAAAATCGTTGTCTGTAAAACTTGGTTATCATTTCTAGTTCAGACGAAGATAATTTCTCTATGGCCTTGCTAATATAGGCTTCGCAAATCATACCAATGGCAATGGCTTCTCCGTGTCTAAGTGGAACTTTATCATGCAAAATGGAAGCGCTTTCAATGGCATGACCAATGGTATGGCCAAAATTGAGTGTCTTTCTTATGTCTTTTTCAAAAGGATCCTGTTTAACAATTTGTGCCTTTATTTTAATAGATTGAAAGATTAATGAAGGGAATTTATCAAACCCAATTTCTTTGGTGGCTTCTAATTTATCAAATAAATTTTTGTCCGAAATAAGTGCATGTTTGCTTAATTCAGCCATCCCATTTCTCATTTCTTCCGCTGGTAAGGTTCTTAAAAAGTTAGGATGTATTAAAATGTATTTTGGGTGTTGAAAAAAGCCTATCACATTTTTATATGCCAGAAAATCCACACCTAATTTGCCACCAATAGAGGCATCTACCATGCCTAAGAGGGTGGTTGGCAGGTTTATAAAATCTATGCCTCTTTTAAATGCCGCTGCACAAAAGCCTCCTAAATCAGAAATTACTCCACCGCCTAAATTGATTAAAACTGCCCGGCGGTCTGCATGGTTTTGTTGCAAAGCTGTCCAAATTTTTTCGGCTTGAGCCAAGGTTTTATGCTGCTCCCCTTCTGGAATAACGATAGTGATATAATTTACCAAAGAAGGACTCAAAATAGGCCAACAATATTTGTAAGTATTGTTATCCATGAGAACAAAAACCTTGGAATATTCGTTCTCTATTAAAATTTCGGATAAGAAATCTAGTACCCCTTCGCCGAGAAATATTTTAAATTCTTTATGAATTATTTCTTTCATGTATTAGTTTGTACTTACTTTCTTAATTTCGTATCGCAATAATAGTTAATCATTTGTTAATAAACATTAGTCAACCACCATTTTTACGCATGCCCAAGCAAATAGATTTTACAGATACACAGGTAGCCTTCCAAGCCAGGAACAACAGAGAGTTAAGAAATTCATATTTATTATTTAAAGCCATCGGCTATAACGCCTTGGTTCAACTTGGACCTAAATTAGTGGATATTGGGTTTAAGTTAAGATTGCCAATTAAGGGCATCATTCGTAAAACCGTTTTTCACCAGTTTTGTGGCGGAGAAAGTGTTGCAGATTGCGAAAAAACCATCCAACAGATGTATAAATTTAACGTTGGAACCATCTTAGATTATTCAGTAGAGGGAGAAGAACAAGAAATCGTTTTTGAGGATACAGCAAAGGAAATTATCTTAACTATCGAAAAAGCAGCTGGTAATCCTGCTATTCCATTTTCTGTTTTTAAGGTTACAGGTGTAGCTCGTTTTGCGTTATTGCAAAAATTAAATGCGAAAGAGAAATTAACAGAGGAAGAATTACTAGAATTTGAAAGGGTAAAGCAACGCATAAAAGCTATTTGTCAAAGAGCCTTTGAATTAAACGTGAGGATTTTTATAGATGCAGAAGAAAGTTGGATTCAAGATACCATAGATGGTTTAGCCTTAGGCATGATGTTGCTTTACAATACAGATCGTGCCATTGTATTTAATACCATTCAATTTTACCGTCATGATAGGCTAGAATTTTTAAAGAAATCTATTGCCCATGCCAAGGAAGTTGGGTACTTCTATGGAGTAAAATTAGTACGGGGCGCCTACATGGAAAAGGAAGCTGAAAGAGCAAGTAACCAGGGTTATCCCAATCCAATTCAACCTTCTAAACAACATAGTGATAATGATTACAATGCTGGGCTGAAAATCTGTATAGAAAATATTTCTTTAGTTTCTATTTGTGCGGGTACCCACAACCAACAGAGTTGTGAGTACTTAATCGAATTAATGCGGCAACACCAAATTACGGCTAATGACCAACGTGTGTATTTTTCTCAGCTTTATGGAATGAGCGATAACCTTAGCTATAATTTAGGAAATGCGGGCTATTGCGTGGCAAAGTATTTACCATACGGACCTGTGAAATCTGTTTTACCTTATTTGTTTAGGAGAGCACAGGAAAATACAAGTGTTAAAGGTCAGGCAGGACGTGAGTTAAGCCTTATTACAGCCGAATTGCAAAGAAGGAAAAGGGCCTAAGCTTTATGAACCAAATGGTTTATGGCATAGAAGAATTAAATGAAGCAGCAGATTGGCTAATAAGCCAAGCAAAAGGTTACCACATTTGGTGTTTTTATGGCGAAATGGGTTCGGGAAAAACTACCCTGATAAACGCTTTGGCAAAGAGAATGGGCGTTGCAGATGACATTTCTAGCCCTACCTTTTCTTTGGTAAACGAATACCAAGCACCGCTAAACAAAATTTTTCACTTCGATTTTTATAGGATCAAAGATATTTCTGAGGCTTATGATATGGGCTATGAAGATTATTTTTACAGTGGAGCCTTATGTTGGATAGAATGGCCAGAAAAAATAGAAAGTCTATTGGAAGGAGAATCATATTTACAGATTCACATAAAATTATCAGAAAATAAGCGATTACTTGAAGTAGGTATGATGTAAAAATAAAAGTATTTCATAACTTTGGTTCCTACCTTAAGCTACCGATATGACCGAGAATTCTTCATTTGGTTTCAGTGATTTAGCCAAGCAAGCAAGTTTACAACCCATGGAGGCTTTGCTTGAAAAAAAGCATCCACATAAAGCCTTGTATATTGGCGTTCCTAAAGAAATTACCCTACAAGAACATAGAATAGCATTAACGCCCTCTAGTGTTCAATTACTTGTAAATAATGGCAATGAAGTTTGGATTGAAACCAATGCAGGCAAAGATGCAAAATTTACTGATAAAGAATTTAGTGATGCAGGAGCCAAAATTTGTTATAACCGTGAAGAGGTTTTTAAGGCTGATGTAATTGTTAAAGTTGAACCTCCAACGCTGGAGGAGGTAAACTGGTTAGATGCAGAAAAGCTTTTAATATCGGCTTTGCAGCATGGTGCTAAAAGCGAGTCGTATGTTAGAAACTTAATGTCGAGGAAAATTAACGCCATAGGTTTTGAGTATTTAAAAGATGAAAGCGGTTTATATCCAATTGTAAGAAGTTTAAGCGAAATTGCAGGTATTACAGCCATCTCTATTGCCTCAGAATTATTAAGCATGAACAGCGGAGGTAAAGGCGAAATGTTAGGCGGTGTTGCTGGCATTCCTCCCACAGAAATTGTAATATTAGGAGCCGGAACAGTGGGCGAATTTGCTGCCAAAGCAGCTTTAGGTAAAGGTGCAACGGTTAAGGTGTTCGACCATTCTTTAGCCAGGTTAAGAAGATTGCAAAACAACTTAGGAAGAGATGTTTTTACATCCCTAATTCACCCTAAAATATTGCAAAAGGCCATTGTTAATGCCGATGTTTGTATTGGCTGCATAAGAAGTGAAGAAGGCCGTTCGCCAGTAATTGTAAGCGAAGAACTGGTGTCGCAAATGAAACCCAATAGCGTAATTTTAGATATTAGTATAGACCAAGGCGGTGTTTTTGAAACCTCAGAACTTACTACCCACGCCAATCCAACGTTTAAGAAGCACGATATAATACACTATTGCGTACCCAATATTACTAGCACTGTTTGTAGAACAGCCTCTTATGCGTTAAGTAATGTAATTACACCCTTACTGCTTAGAATTTCTGAAGCCAATAGTTTACCAGAGTTTCTTTTTAATAATCCTGAGGTGCGTAATGGGGTTTATATTTATAAAGGAAATTTAACCAATAAACACCTAGGTAAAAGATTGAGTATCTACAATAAAGACCTAGATTTATTACTAGCAGCGCATGTTTAGATTTAGGCAAGTTATATTTTTTAAACAGCATATAATCAGCTTGTAAAGTAATCCACAGGGCTGTTGACAGAAGGTGGATTAGTTGCCATTTTCATTCTCGTTATTTGAAATTAGCAAATTTGTTTCACGCTAGATAGAAAGGTGTTTCACGGAACATCCTCTAATTGTTAGACCTGAAATAATTTGCTAAAAGATTCTCAAACCTCATTGTGGATAACCGATAAAATGGAAATTAGGTATTTAGGACATTCTTGTTTTACACTTAAAACGCAAGGAAAAACCTTGTTGTTTGACCCCTTTATTAGTGGCAACGAGTTGGCAAAAGGTATTGATATAGGCAGTATTGAGGCAGATTATATTTTAGTTTCTCATGCCCATGAAGATCATACTGCCGATTTAGTAGCACTTGCCAAAAGCACTGGAGCCACTGTAATTGCTATTTGGGAAATTCATGCATGGTTAAACAAGCAAGGCGTTACCAATACGCATCCTATGAATATTGGGGGTAAAAAAGTATTTGAATTTGGTACCGTTTACATGACTTATGCCATGCATAGTAGCAGTTTTGCAGATGGAACGTATGGTGGACAAGCAGCAGGTTTTTTGCTCGAGGTAAAGGGTAAAACTATTTATTATAGTGGTGATACTGGCTTAACGCATGAAATGAAATTGCTTGGAGAAAGGTTTACTATTGATTTGGCAATATTGCCTATTGGCGACAACTTTACCATGGATGCTAAAGATGCCGCTTTGGCTGCAACTTATCTCAACACAAAAAAGGTGATTGGAATGCATTACGATACCTTTGGGTTTATTAAAATAGAACATCAAGCGGCATTGGCTGCTTTTGAAAAATTAGGAACAAACTTAACTTTAATGAAAATTGGCGAGCAGCTCGCAGTATAATATTATGACCAAAATAATCTCAATTGTAAACCAAAAAGGTGGAGTAGGTAAAACCACTACTGCTATAAATTTAGCAGCTAGTTTAGCGGTTTTAGAATTTAAAACTTTGGTAATTGATGCCGACCCACAGGCTAACACCTCCTCTGGGCTTGGGTTCGACCCAAAAGAAATTCGTACAGGTTTGTATGAAGTATTGATAAACGAGGTTCCTGTAAAAGACGCCATTCTTAAAACAAGCTTCAACTACCTAGATATCTTGCCTTCTAATATTGATTTAGTGGGGGCAGAAATTGAATTAATAAATGTGCCAAACCGCGAACGTATTATGCGTTATGCCATTGATAAAGTAAAAAGAGCATATGATTTTATTATCATAGATTGTTCCCCTTCTTTAGGTTTAATTACTACTAATTCTTTAGTGGCAAGCGATTCGGTTATCATACCAGTTCAATGCGAATACTTTGCTTTGGAAGGTTTAGGTAAATTATTAAATACAGTAAAAATTATTCAAAGTAATTTAAATACCGAATTGCAAATAGAAGGCCTGTTATTAACCATGTATGAT
>VEQB01000303.1 GCA_018883485.1 Bacteroidota bacterium | reverse complement strand
ATCTAATACCTCGGCAGTTTTTATAGCAGTTTGCCCCACAAAACCACCTACTAGCGCTTGCCTATCACACTCCACTAAATTACCTCTTTCTAAAATACCTAAGGCCTTATAAATTTGAGCCAAGATGCGTGCTACTGTAGTTTTACCTGTACCCGGGTTACCAGTAAATACAGCATGTAACGAGAAACTCTGGCGTACATCTTTACCAATTTCTCTATAAAATCTCACCAATTTAACCAGCTCATCAATCTCATCTTTCACCCCGTCTAATCCTATTAAATGGTGCAAGGCAGCCATGGCAGATTTTAGCAAATCTTCATCAATCGGAATATCGGCATAGCCCTTAGCCTTACTTTCAAAAATACGTTCAATATCTTCTTTCTTTAAGGTAGATAATTCTTCTTTAGAAAGCTTAGAAGGTTCAAGACTTTGCATTAAACGCAAGCCCATATTCATTTTACTTTCATCTATAATAGAGTTTACGTAACGCGCATTGCCAAACATTTTATCTCTATCTCTATAAGCATCCACTAATTTTTTATATAGGTATTCCCTAGCCCCTTCGCTTAAACCAACGCCGCGTTTTTCCATTGTAAATTCGGCAATTTGCATAAGTTCTTGTGGCAAATAATCTACAAACTCATAGAACATACTAAACCGCGATTTTAACCCAGGATTAGACTCCATAAAGCTGTTCATCTCGCTTGGGTAACCAGCTACTATAATCGCCAAGTCGCCATCCCCATCGCTCATTTCCTTAAGTAAAATTTCTATCGCTTCCTTACCAAAATCTTTAGAGTCGTCGTTTTTGCGCGCTAAGGCATATGCCTCATCAATAAAGAGAATACCACCTTTGGCTTTCTTAATAATCTCCTTGGTTTTAGGCGCAGTTTGCCCAATATATTCTGCTACTAAATCAGACCGATCGGCTTCTAATACATGTCCTTTAGATAACAATCCCAATTGTTGGTAAATCTTCCCCAACATTTTAGCTACAGTAGTTTTACCTGTGCCCGGGTTACCTGTAAAAACTGCATGAAGGTTAATTTTTTCACTATCGTCAAAACCATTCTCTTTCCTAATTTTAAGGAAGTTGAGATAGGTTGTGTACTCTTTTACCTTTTTCTTAATGGCCGCCAAACCAATAAGGTTATCCAATTCTGTTAATACCTCCTCAATGCTTTCGTTACCAGTGCTAACCTTTATTACTTCTTTGGGTTTAGGCTTAAGTATTTCAACAGAAGGTTCTCTATACTCCAAATCTACCTCAAAAGGTATGGTAGCAATTACTTGATCCATAAAAACAATAGAGATAGAATAAGAATCAATACCCCAGGTACCTTTTAGCTCATTGCCCCATCCGATAGCACAATCAAAAGTTTTCTCTCGGGTTTCTACAAAGAGTAATTTTTCTATCGAACCTTTTAGTTGGCCGGTATGTGTATGAAAGAAAAAATTTAGTTCACAAGGCCAAACTTGCACCTCACTAATTAAATTTTCGAGCTCCAATTCTAGCCAAACATAGCGTGTTTCTTCACTGCTAAAAACAGAATAATACTTGCGATCATTTTTAGGCAGCAATACTTCTGGACCTTCAAATAATTTAACCTTACTAATAGAAAAGAATGGATTTACAGTTTCTGAAACTACACCTAGATCTATAATATAAAACAAGCGCTCTGCTACAAGGATGTTATCAATCCAAGCCTCCCAGCGGTAAACTCCTTTTTTCCAATAATTACCTGCATTTTTAACACCCCAGCCTTCACGTATAAAAACGATATTTTCATCCTTGGTAATTTTTCTATCAGCGCTAAGATTGCAAATTTCTGTACCATCTTCAACATTAGCGCACTTAAGGTTAACACGCACTTCCCAATCGTTTTCATCGAATAGTTTATTAAAAAAAGAGAGCTCACAATAAATGAAAGTGCATTCAGATTCATCAAAAACTAAGCGGTATTTTTTCTCGTTATTAGCAAGCCATTCGGTTGACCCAAAAATTTTAAGGTCGCGAAATTTATAATTATGTGGAAGGTCCTTGGCCATGGGTAATTTTTTTAGCTTATCAATACAACAGAATTTTTAGGAGAATTTGTATTTTGAATTTGCACATTTTTTAGGTTAATGGTTTATTTTTTTATCAATAGATTAAAATTCTGTACTTTAGGTTGTTAAGAAGTTGCGAAAGTGAATAAAAAATGACGAAAAAGGTAAAAAGCAAAAAATCCCTTGGAAATTTGCTTGTCAGCGCTAAATTCGCACTCCCTAATAATTCAGCAAATCACGGAGAGATGGGTGAGAGGGTGAAATTACATCTCTGAGAATGCTAACTCTAAACAGCAAATTCAGCAAATCACGGAGAGATGGGTGAGAGGCTGAAACCACTCCCGCACGTGCGGGACTAAACCGACGTTTAAATGATGTTTCATTTAAATAACATCTCTGAGAATGCTAACTCTAAACAGCAAATTCAGCAAATCACGGAGAGATGGGTGAGAGGCTGAAACCACCGGTTTGCTAAACCGACGTAGGTAGTAATATCTACCGCGGGTTCGAATCCCGCTCTCTCCGCCAGTAAACAGTACAAATCTGTTCAAAAGTGCGTAAACGTTAAGTTTGCGCACTTTTTTTGTTCTTTGGCTGTTCGAAAATGTTTAAGAATGTTCATTAAAATGGTTTCCTATTGGTTACCCATTTTAAAAACCCCTAAAAAAGGTAACAAGTGAATGGACAAAATTGAACATATTTGAACAGAACAAATTGAATATGAGCTTGTTTAATTCCTAATAGGTATTTATTCTTGTATCAAAATGGGGGGCACAATTAAACAAAATTGAGCCAATGTCGTCAAGAGCAACGTTCAGTTTGGTTTTCTACATTAATAGAACCAAACAAAAGAAAAATGGGGAATGCCCAGTGATGCTTCGCATCAACATCAATGGGGCAAAAGTAGCCCTGCAAATTAAGCGCTTCATCAATCCTAAGGATTGGGATAGTGTTAGGTATTGTATGAAAGGTAGAAATGCTGAGGCACGCGTATTCAATGAATACATAGATGCCGTAAAACTGCGAACACACCAAAAGTACAATGAACTAATAGCGCTTCATGACCACGTTTCTCCGCATTTATTGCGTGATGCTGTATTATGTATTAATACCGCTAAAGCTAGAATGCTTATTGAAATTTGGGAAGACCACGTGGAAACCCTTCGAAAACTTATCGGAAAAGAAAATTCAAGAACCACTTATTTAAAATATGATTTAGCCAAAAGGCATATGGTGGCCTTTCTAAAAAGAAATTACAAAGCTGGGGATTGGTTTGCCCCCTTATTAATCGGACTATCTTATCGGGTTGTAAATATAATTAATTTTTTCAATTTAGATTTGTTGTGCAAGATGTGACC
Source organism: Bacteroidota bacterium (assembly GCA_018883485.1). Classification (GTDB taxonomy): domain Bacteria; phylum Bacteroidota; class Bacteroidia; order UKL13-3; family UKL13-3; genus B1. The sequence continues at coordinate 38 of VEQB01000303.1, read as the reverse complement.
GAAGGTTATTATTAAACCGATGGCTTCAGGAGTATAGC
>VEQB01000302.1 GCA_018883485.1 Bacteroidota bacterium | reverse complement strand
GGATTAATGATTTGAGCATAATAATTTATCCAGGATGTTTTATATGGCTTTTATTTTACTATGATAAACTTACTCTGGAGGGAATAAAAAGATTATTTTCTAGCATACTATATTTGATTTCCTTTGGTTTTATTCTTTATTACTTTAAAGTAAATTCTAGGCAAGATTTAAGTTATAGTAAGGTTTTTATATTTACATCTGATGAGGTTGTTGAACAATGTGGATACTTGTGGGTTCAAATAAAAAACATAATCCTTCTGAGAAACCATCATAGCATAGCGCAAGCCATATTTTATTATTTAATTGTTTTGGTTGTTCTGCGAATTATTTTGATTAGGAGTAAGATAGATTTATTATTTATTATGCTCATGTTAACTTCGGTATTGTTGCTTTTTAGCTTTTGGAATTACCGTTCACATTTTGATGCTAAATACTATATTCCAATTTATGTGTTGGGTATTTCATGGATTGGGTATAATTTAAAACATTTAAAAATTCGTTTGCAATGGCTTATAGTCATTGGATTGTGCATTGTAATTTTATGGTCGAACCTAGATTTTGTTTCGGTAACCAGAAATAACAAATTGGTTTTTGATAAATATAAAGGCGTGGAAAGTTTACCCAAATTAAATTATTTGGGAGATTATTGGGATGTATATTTGATGGCTGCCTTGAGTAAAGGAAGAATAACTGGCATTTCAATGAATAGCTGGGATTGTAGAAATTTGCATAAATTTGATATTTGGAGTAAAGAGAATAGCTGGCTGGTTTCTTCAAAGTATATTAATGTAAATCAGATAAATTCGTTAGATACAATCCGTATTTACAATCAAATCCTATTTCATCAAAGAAAAAGGTTTACAATGGTTCATAATGATACCTGTTTTTGGTATTCTAAATTAGCCCAATAAACTATACAACCCCTTTATTTTGTTAGAAACAGGGCATGAGAAGATGGCTAAACCTTTTATTTTTGTTTACTGTGATAAAAGTAAAATTATTGATTTTGTTGTGCTGCTTATTTCCTTCGGCAATGTTGGCTCAAACCGATACCATAGTTGTGAAAGCGCCAGCTGCGCCAAAACAAACAGTTGAACAATACATTGAAAAATATAGCGCCATTGCCATTGATGAAATGTATAGAAGCAAGATTCCAGCAAGCATTACCTTGGCGCAAGGAATCTTAGAAAGTGGCAATGGAAACAGCCGCTTAGCGGTAGAGGCCAACAATCATTTTGGCATTAAATGCAAAAAAACATGGACAGGCAAAACGCTTTATGAGGATGATGATGCACCTCAGGAATGTTTTAGAAAGTATGATGCAGCCATTGATAGTTATAGAGATCATTCGGATTTTTTAATGAACAATACCCGTTATGCTTTTCTGTTTGATTTAGATAGAACAGATTACAAATCTTGGGCGCATGGGTTAAAAAAGGCTGGGTATGCAACCAACCCTCAGTATGCAGAACTGTTAATTACTTTTATTGAACGCCATAAATTGAACCGTTTTGACGGGGTTAAATTAAGTGAGGAGGAAGACAGGGAGTTAAAGGAAGACAAGGCAGAAATTGTGAAGAGTTATGGCAAAGAAATTATTAATAACGGAGTACTGGGTATTATTGCAAAACCTAACGAAAGCTATGCGCAAATTGCCATGGATTATGATTTAAAAGTGTATCAGATTTATAGAAACAACGACTTGCAAAAAGATGCGGTTTGCCGCGAAGGAGATACAGTATACTTAAAAGCTAAAAAGCTAAAAACAGATAGTCTTTTTCATGTGGTTGCGCATGGTCAAACAATGCATTGGGTGAGTCAGCGTTATGCCGTAAAACTTGATAAATTAATAGAGCGCAACCTTATGTTTCCGGGACAAGAGCCGGCAGCAGGTGAAACCATTTACTTAAGAAATAAACGCGATAAAGCGCCCAAATTTGCGGATGCCAATATTTTAGATGCTGTGATTGTAAAAGATACTATGGCTGTTCTTGAGCCAATAAAACAAGATACAACTTACAATACTAAAGTTTATGAAAGCCCTTTGTTGAACCTAGAAACGCAGAAGCCGGTAGAGGCTATTCAAGAGGTAGACACTTTGCATGAGTTTAAAGAAAATCTGAGCTTTTTTCACACCGTTCAAGCGGGTGAAACCTTATATGGCATAGGTAAAAAATATGGAGTAAGGGTAGATGCCATTATGTATTTGAATCTATTGCAAGACGACAGAATTGAGGTGGGTGAGCGTTTAATTATTAACCCAGCCATTAGCAGTGCAGATACCAAAGAGCCACAAAGCACGCCAGGTGTACATGTGGTGCGCCAAGGCGAAACCCTTTTTAGCATAGCCAAATCTTATGGCTTAAGCGTAGGGGATATAAAAGCTACCAATAACCTCAGCGACGATCAAGTGCATATTGGGCAAAAACTGGTGGTGGTAAAGGTTGGGAACTAGTATTAATAAAAGTAGCTGAGATAATTCTTCTAAACTTTGTTAATACTGCAATTAAACCCACTTATGAATTCATAAAAAACACTTTCATTTATTCAAGCCTTTTTACTTTTCTCATACAGCGAACCGCAAAAAGAAAGTAAAAAATTAGAGGTTACAGGCAACTTGCAAGAAAGGGCAGATATTGCAGATACGGCTTTAGAAACAGGAACAAAAACATGATTTAGAGTGAAACCAGATAGCTGGTTTGAATTTGAAGGAACTTTTGATAATAAAGAGTTAATTGGGCTACGAAGCAAAAACAAATGATGGAAAATTTCGACTAAATCTTCCATCTATAATATAAGGATAAGTTTAAAACCCTTTGTGTTTGCAGAAAGTGATTGTTGCTATTAACAATTAAAAGATTTTTAGGGTTCGAGAAGAATAAAAATTGGGCATGCAACCTTAAATGCTTTTTTTGAATCAAATAATTTGTTAAACTTGTAATCCTGAATAAGGTGAACCTTAACGAATAAACTATTGTTATGAAGAAAATTATACTTGCTACTGTTGCTGTTCTGATGGCAATTGCCTCCAACGCCCAAACCAGATTTGGCTTTGCTCAACAGGGTTATGACAACTGGAATGTGCAAGACCCTAATGCGGCTTGTTTACTGCTTGTTTGGCCAGATAAAAACCAGCCTTTGCAGTTTGTGGTAGGAGCAGATGTGTTTGCTATTGATGGCAGTGCAAAAAATGGGACGGACTTTAATTTTCCTACCACCAAATGGTTGTTCCCTATTGGAACTAATATTTTTGATTCTTCGAACCGCAAGAAATTACCGTATAATTTTACCATCAATTCTACCTTCTGGGGTAAAAAAGATTTTATCATTCGTTTAGAAGGTTTGCAAGGAGTTGCTGCAGATGGTTTAATTAATGGCCAACAAGAAATGCGTGTGGTAATAGATTATGATGGGTCTGGTGTAGGCTTACCTAGATTGAGTTTTCATGATTATAGATTATACC
>VEQB01000301.1 GCA_018883485.1 Bacteroidota bacterium | reverse complement strand
GGCCTGGGCCAACCACTTGACTAATTGAAATAGATAAACCCAATTCGCCAAACACCTGCTCATTAGGAGAACTCAAGGTACGCTCACTAAAATAAACCTTTTTATTGGTTGTATCTGTTAAAGTCCAATAAGAAGAACCAGAAGTTAAGGAGTCACCCTTAACGGTAGAACTTGAGGTATCTACAAAGCGCAATTGAAAATCTGACATAGGCACTTTAAATGGATTAATCACTTTTACTTTAACTGGGCCTGCACCTCTGGTATAAGTTGCCTGAGGAACATAATATGGCGCGATTAATGCTTTCTCAATAGATTCTTTGGTTAACTGTAATACATTGGCATCATTTCCAATTCCAGAAATTCTAGTAATTTCCGGACCATCACCATACATTGTGTTTAATTCTGTTCCTTGACCACGAGGTGTAGGTTTATGCGGCACAACATTATAAATCTTTATAGCCGAACCATCCACCATTCTTCTCCCAGCTAAATATTGCAATGCATCTGTTGGACAATTTTGAGACGCAGCATACGCAACCAATACATAATAATAATTCTGGAAGTTTACTAGTGTTGGGTCAGATTCCTTTGAGAAGGCATCTCTTGTTATTCTGAAAGAATGCTTTACTCCATTGTCCTCACCATTTACCATAATCTTCTTTACTGAACCTAAAACTTCATCATTTACTACATTCACCAATAAGGCAATTCCATCTTGCACATCACACTGAGCAATGAGCTTAGCCTCTTCCTGATTGTACAAATCGCTAGGAATAGAAGATTTAGTTAATTGGAATATTTGATATCCTTGAAATCTATAGCGAGTAAATTCTGAACACAAGCCTGCCGAAGAATCTGAATAACCTTCGGTAACCCCATAATTAGGTATGGTTAAAATTAACTCTCTGTCATTTTCAACAATTTCCATTTCTGGTGTTGCAGGACCATTTAATATCTTAAAGTTATTCTTATACAATACAAACGCCTTATCACTAGCCTCCTTTAATAAGTTAAAAGAACCTGTTGCGCCACCTGTTGTTGCGCGTGCCCAAACTACAGCTACAGTTACTTCATTCTTAGAACCTGGTAATAATTGGAATGGACCAGAGCACTGCAAGAAACGTCTATCTTGAGGTGTATTACCTGCAATTCTTTCTGTCCAATCTGCTCTACCTCCTGGATCTGAACTACCTGGGAACATAAAGCTTGCGGTATCAGTACCCCCTCTTCCATTGCCACCATAAGTAATGCTTAAACCATCTTTCCAACGACCATTTAAATAATTCCAATAATGCTCTGGACGTGATGGATTACCAGTAACCGAGAAGTCATTATTATAGTAAACAAACTTGGTCAAACCAATTTCGATGGTATCATTACCAACAATTTTTTTAGGACCTTCAAAGAAGTTTACCCCAACGCTTGGTGGGTTTAAACCATAGCCCAAAATACCTTCATCGTTATCATCTCCATTGTAGCAAATACCTAGATTACGTTTTACATCGCATTCTACATAGTCATCAGAATAGTTACCTAAATCGGCATCTACCCATTGGCCAAAAATACAAGAGTCGATAGTTTCTGTGCTTCTATTGTAAATAGTGGTGCGATAGAAAGTCATATTGTTAATCTCGTCACTGGTAGAGTAAGCAAAACTTTGTGTATGCAACTCTAAGCCTAATGGCAAACCCTCAGACTCAGAGTGAATATTTCCTTTATCGTTGTAAATGGTATACAACATCATATCTGGAATATTATTAATCACATCTTGATCAAAGGTTGGGAAATCTCCAGCAGATGGTTCGTAAACGCCATTACTATCATTGTCAAAATAAGGTGCCAAGAAACGGGCTTCTACAAAATTAATTGGCTCTTGGGTAACAGGATTTTTATCGTGCTTTCCAGTTCCAGGCCAAGTAATAATACCATCACTATTAGGAGTAGACCAAGAATTAGGGTTAGCAATAAACTCTTCAATTTCTGCTAAAGTTACCTTCCAAACTCTATCATAAGCTTTACAACGATCTGCCGTAATAGATGCAGAACCATCTACAGTTAAGGCACCAGGATAGTAGTCGTTACCACTTTGACGATAGGTTTGCGCTGCAATACGAAGGTTGCCCAAGGTTACTCCACCAATCCAAAGTGCACCCGAAAACAAAGAATGTTTAGAGGTGTTTCCTGGCTCTACTCTTGGCACTTCATACCTTGCATTTTGCAAATTCCACCACATGTCGCCACCATTTAATATGGTAGTTCTAACATTGTTTAGGTCTAAATCTTTTTGTTGTGTGGCAGCAGCGCAACCAGCGCCATACTTGCGTAAAACTGGTTTACTTCCAGATTTTTTTAATCCTATATTTTCTTTAGCCTCAGCCAAATGAAAAACTAGCATAAAGGTAAGCAGTAGTGCTGCTTTCATCCATTTAATCCATTGAATTGTATTCATTTTCATTTTTTTTCTCCTTTTAATTTTGTCTTAGAAATACAGGGCAGCTCCAAGACGAGCGGTACGTGGTAAAGCAAAACGGTCTGGGTTTACCATTCTGATATTATATAAGTCAATATAAGATTGTGTATTGGTTGCAGTTTCAATTTGCTCTTGAGAGGCTGGTGAAGCTAAGAAACCATCTGTATATGCAGAACCTGTATATCTAAACACGGAAGTAATATTTGCGGTATTTAATAGGTTTTGAACCATTACAAATACACGTAAACGATAATTTACATTTCCATCAACCTTTTCTTTCTTAAACACAAAGTTTTTATCAATGTTCAAATCTACTGTAAACTGAGGAGGCAAGTTTGCACCATTAATAGTTCCTTTAATAGGACTGCGCACCACCACTCCGCTTTGAACACCGCCTGGAGTTGGGTTTAACTCTTGGGTAAATGGACGACCAGAATATCCAGCAAAGTTTAAATTGAAACCTGCATTGGCAAAAATCTTTTTGCCATTTACAATTGGTCCATTGTAGTCTTTTCCATCTTTATAGTGGTAATCAAAAACAGCCTTTAACGTATGGCGAGTATCAAAGTCTAATGGGAAAATAGTTCTTAATGTTCCTAAACCAACTTGGATTAAGGCACTACTAGAGTTTGCATTTGAACCAGTACCATCTGCAAATTGTAATTGATAGTTGGCACTTAAAGTGATGTTACCTATATCTGTAATGCTATAATCAACACCAATTGATTTAACTGTTGCAAAGTCGATGTTACCAAATGTTGTGTAATCAATTGGCCATGCTTGCACATAACGAAACTGCTGAACATAATTTCTGTATTCACGGTAAGAAGCAATAATTCCTAAAGCTGCATCTTGTCCAATTTGTTGACGGAATCCAATTTCATAATCTGTTACTTGAACCATATTTAAATTAGGATTCGCAATTGGACCACCACTTTGTCTATTTAATAAATAGAAGTAATCATCAATTTGCCCAACATTGTTAATTGGTCTTTGCG
>VEQB01000300.1 GCA_018883485.1 Bacteroidota bacterium | reverse complement strand
ATTGTGACCATGAAAATTTTTGTTATTACAAGTTCCAAAATAAGCTTTGTTCTCTTCTTCTGTCCAGCTTGAAACATTAAGCCTATGAGCTGCATTAAAATGTGCTTTTCTTGAAACTGAGATTTCCATGATTTTACAAAGGTATATGTTTAAACAAAGGAAAATTTCATTATTGAAATATCTTTTTTGTTTAAGTATATAAGGTAAATTTTGTACAAATTGTTTCACTTTTTAAATTAATTGTTCAAAGAAACTGGGTTTTAGAAGTGTCGTATTTTCGTTAATTTATTTGTAGTATTGCTTATTTTGCCCTAATCATAAAGTTTAATTCGCTTTTATTCAGCAGCTTGCAAATTGTTTAACTTATTTTGAAGAATATTAAACAAAAGTGCTTGCTTGTTTGAATTTTTCTCCATTACCTTTGTTGAACAAAAATTATTAAAAGTTAAACATATGACCAGCATAGAATTTAAAAGAATGGTTGAAAAAGAAGCAAAACCTTTGAGGCAATATGCTTACCAACTTACGCGTAACGTGGAAGATTCTAACGATCTAGTTCAAGAAACTATGTTGAAAGCTTTTACTTACCAAGATAAATTTGAAAGTGGCACCAATCTCAAAGGATGGTTGTACACTATTATGAAGAACACCTTTATAAATAACTACAGGAGAATGGTTAAACGTAATACATTCATAGATCAAACAGATAATGATTATTACTTAGATAGTGTTTCTCCATTAGTTAAAAATCAAGGCGAACAAAAGTTTATCGGCAATGATATTGATGAAGCAATTCATAAACTTCCTTTAAGTTTAAGTAAGCCTTTTACCATGAATGTTAAAGGGTTCAAATACCATGAGATTGCCGAGATTTTAAGAATTCCAATTGGAACTGTTAAAACTAGAATATTTGTGGCTCGCCGTCAATTACGCCAGAGTCTTGCTTCTTACGGAAGAATGTATGGTTATTCGAAAATTGAAATGGAGATGGCTTAATTCAATTAAAAATAAGATTGAAAAAGGTAGTTTGTTTACAAACTGCCTTTTTTTTTGCCCTTATTTTTGTATGATTGTGTGCTCAAGTTAATCGTATGAAAAAAATAGTTGGATTATTTATTCTTAGCCTATGCACCTTTGGGGCCTTTGCGCAGTTCGGTACTTTTAAGAAAAGGGCCGATTTAGAGAAGTTTAAAGATACTAGACTCATCGTGGTTCTATTTCCTGATAGTGCCTATAGCGCTTCTGTAATTGCTGCGGTGGAACGCTATTGGACCTTCACTGGTTATGATTTTGCAGAAGATACTGCCTTATATCGATACAAAAAAGGTGATTACGCCTTCTTGTACTTTAGTAAATCTAAAGGTTCAAAAGTAAAAGCACGTGTGGGTAGCTCCGAAGAAGATATGAATGCTTTTGTTATTACAAGAAAGTTTGCCAGAAGAGTTACCCCAGATAATTTGTTGGCCTACGCATTTGCTGCCAATAGAATAGATACCAACGATTGGGAAACCGAGGCCACGCGAGGCATTCAATTACTCAATAACTATTTTAACTATGCGGTTCAAGCAGGTAGCGATGGAGATATTTCTGCTTCTAAAATGATGAACGATTACCCATCGGATAAGTCACAGCTCATTGATAAAAAATTACTAATTGAAGATAAGCAGTTAGAAATGAAAGGTAAGGAAGATGCAATGACCTTATTTGACGGAGATGCGGAGGAAGTAGATGTAGAGGAAATTCAAAAGGCTATTAAGTGGCAAGACAATAGTATGTTGTACTACTATTTTAGCAAAGACGAAAAGTTTTGTAATAAATTAGTTGTAAGTGCTGCCAATAGTGAACTTATGTATTTCTCTAGTGAAAGTATAGAAAAATGCAAGTGCAATGCCAAAGACCTAAAGGCATTGAAAGAAATTAAGGATAAAGCAAATAAAAACTAAACGGGTTAATCTAAACCCCAGGTATCGTAAAGCACGTTAATAAAAGAGTTCTCCTCGTTTTCCATTTTCTTATCTGCCATTACTACTTTCATGGCAAAAGAAATTAAGTTGTTTCGCTCTTCTGAGCTACTTATTTTAAAGAACTGTTGGGCAGTTTCTGTAAAATGACTCAAATGCTCTTCTGGAGGACAGGCTCTTAAAAAGGCTTGTTCTTTTATAATTTCTATTGGTTCTTTATAGCTTTCTTCCAAAAAATCTAAAATCACGCTGCTTTCAGCTTTTTGTATGTTGCCATCTGCAAGACTAAGAATCATTAATAAATGAAATCCAGCCTCGGTTTTGTTCATTTTACTTATAAATTGGGTGGCCATAGTATTCAATTTGTTGCTTGAAAGGTAAGGCAAATTCTTAAATCTGCAAACTATTTATACTTTTCTTTCAATTATTCTCCTTTGCAATTGGTTTTCTGTGGAGTAAGTTTGCTCAAAATTTACGAATATGAAATTTGGTACAAGAGCAATACATGCTGGGCAAGAGCCAGACCCAACTACAGGAGCCGTTATGACTCCCATTTATCAAACCAGTACCTATTGGCAAGAATCTCCAGGCAAACATAAGGGTTATGCTTATGCTAGAGGTAAAAATCCAACTCGAACCGCTTTAGAGAAATGCTTAGCCTCTCTAGAAAATGCAAAACATGGTCTTTGTTTTTCTAGTGGTATGGGCGCAACAGATGCTGTGGCTAAGCTACTAAAACCTGGCGATGAAGTAATCACTGGAAATGATTTATATGGTGGAACCTATCGTATGTTTACCAAAGTGTATGAACCTATGGGGGTCAAGTTTCATTTTATAGATCTGCTTGATCCAAGCAATATTGAAAACTATATCAATGCCAATACTAAATTAATTTGGATTGAAACCCCAACCAATCCAACTATGCAAATTGTAGATATTGTAGCTTGTTCAAAAATTGCAAAAGACAACAATTTAATATTAGCTGTAGATAATACTTTCGCATCTCCTTATTTGCAAAACCCGCTAAACCTAGGTGCAGATATTGTAATGCACAGCGTAACTAAATATCTTGGTGGCCACAGCGATGTGGTTATGGGCGCGCTGCTTACCAGTGATGATGCTTTATACGAAAAATTAGCCTTTATTCATAACTCTTGTGGTGCAACCCCTGGTCCGCAAGATAGTTTCTTGGTATTGCGTGGTTTAAAAACCTTGCATTTGCGCATGAAAGCACATTGCGAAAATGGTGAAGCGGTTGCACATTTCTTAAAGAATCAGCCTGCCATTGAAAAAGTTTATTAGCCAAGATTTATAGAGCACCCAAATCATGAAATTGCCAAACAACAAATGAGAGGCTTTGGAGGCATGATTTCTATTGTATTAAAAGATGCCGATTTAGAGAAAACTTTTAAAATTGCCTCCGCTTTTAAGGTTTTTACCCTAGCAGAAAGTTTAGGTGGGGTAGAAAGTTTAATAAATCATCCTGCTACCATGACCCACGCCTCTATAC
>VEQB01000299.1 GCA_018883485.1 Bacteroidota bacterium | reverse complement strand
TTCGTGGCCCAACCGGTAGTGCTGGCCAACTAGGTGCACAACACTCTCAAGCTTTCGAAAATTGGTATGCCAATTGTCCGGGTTTAAAAGTAGTGGTGCCTTCTAACCCTTATGATGCAAAAGGCTTATTAAAAACAGCTATTAGAGATAATGACCCAGTTATCTTTATGGAAAGTGAGCAAATGTATGGAGACAAAGGTGAAGTGCCAGAAGAAGAATATTTAATTCCTATTGGTGTTGCAGATATCAAACGTGAAGGAACAGATGTTACTATTGTTTCTTTTGGTAAGATAATGAAGGTTGCTTTAGCCACGGCAGAAGCACTTGCAGCAGAAGGGATTTCATGTGAAGTAATTGATTTAAGAACAGTTAGACCTATAGACTACGAAACTGTTATTAATAGCGTAAAGAAAACCAATCGTTTAGTAGTAGTAGAAGAAGCTTGGCCATTGGCTGCTATTTCTTCTGAGATTGCTTACATGGTTCAAAAAGAAGCCTTCGACCATTTAGATGCGCCAGTTAGACGCGTTAATACACAAGATACACCTCTTGGCTATGCGCCAACTTTTGTAGAAGAGTTTTTACCTAACGTTGCTAGAGTGAGCAAAGCAGTTAAAGATGTTTTGTATAAAAAGGCTTAGGTCTTTTAATTTAATTTGAACCTAAAAACATTTTCTGAGTATAATATTGATTAGCTGTTTGAACGCTAATGATATAGATACCATTTAGCGTATAAGGCAATTGGAACCTATTGTTTCCATTATTTGTTAAGGTAGCTATTAACTGTCCTTGTAAATTAATTACCTCCAAACTCTTGATAGCTTCTTGAGCCTCAACAGCAATTTCTTGAGTGGCTAATACCCTAAAAATTCGTGGTTCCTCATTTTGTAAAGCCAAGCTTTTTATGGTTCTGCTGTATTCAAATTTCCCATCAAAATCTACTTGTTTGATACGGTAAAACCATTGGTTATTTGAATTGATGGGATCAACAAAACGATAATTACTAATCTTAACCGAGTTACCTTTTCCTTTGATAGTTCCTGCATATTCAAAGTGCTCTCCATCTATGCTTCTTTCCACTTCAAACTTTTCATTATTAATTTCTGCGGCAGTAGACCATGCTAAATAAACGCCATCTTCTTGAGGGTTTGCACTAAAATCTAACCAACGCACAGGTAAAACAGTTGTGGTAAAAGTCTTTAAATAGATTTGATCATCTGCAGAGCTGCTGCTACCATCCGTTTCATTTATAACAACATAAAAAGTGGCTCCACCAGAATAGCTAAGAGGTGTAACCCAATTAAAAGCCCAATTGGCAGTACCGCTGCTAGCTGCAGACCCCGCAGAAGTTTGCGAAATGTAATTACGGCTTGGATTTGTTTTACTTAAAGCCTGAACCAAAGTGGAAGTTCCAGCATTTAAAGTTCCAATTGATGCTGAGGTGCTTGTAGCCGAATTTTGGAGAACACAAATTTGAAATCCAAACTTGGTTTTGGTTGCAGAACTAAAACTCAAAACCATTGGATTGCTGGCATTGGGTGTAATGGAATTTAAACTTCCCCCTGTTCTTGCGAGTGTAATATTGCCCCATGCCGAGCCTGAAGTAATTGGAGTACAAGTGTGGCAAGCAGCACAATTACCTTCCCCAGGAGCATTGGTATACCCTACAGGTGGAGTTGACTCATAGGTAAATACAGAAGTAGAAACAAAAATTGCCAAAGAGGCAATCATCCATTTGGTAAACGTGGCTTTTGCGAGCATGATGTAAGTTTTAATTTATTAGGAAGGCCTAACTCTATCAAAGCTAAACTATTTTCCTTGAAAACAAAACCTTACAATTCTGAAATAGGCAGTTTTCTAATTCTTTTCAAGGGGCCACTGCAATAATCTTTATGACAATTAACGCAAGCCTCAATAGTTAAATTATAATACTTTTTCTGCTCTTTAGGATGGTTAAATAATTCTTTATAGGCAGCCTGAAATAAGCGAGCCTTTTCAAAGAAATTTGCCTCTAAAACATTAGGATCTGTGGGTTCTGCTGCATAAAATCTAATAAAAGGATGCTTTAAAGAGTCTAATGTTTCGCCACGCAAGATTCTTGCTTTCATACTATCGGCACTAGCTGCCATTTGGCGCATCATTAAAGCCATAGGCTTAGGATTATTTGGATCCATGATTGGAGAACATGCCTTAAGCGAATCTGCCTTAGCTTCAGATTCTTTTGCTAACGCTGTAGCATTGGGGTCGCTGCTATTATTGCTACATGCTTGAATAAAAATACCAAGCATGAGCAATAAGGCTAATAGTGTAGCTAATTTTTTCACAAGTGCTTATTGAAGAATAACACCACTTGCTTCAAAAACCAATTCTTTCTCTGGTGCTGTAATGGCTTTTACCTCAGCGCTGGATTTACCTGCATCTTTAGCATACTCTTGCAAATCTGCTACACTGGTTTCCTCAACTTTAGCCACACCTAGCATAATGGCTTTTTTGCCAGAAGCATCTTTAGGCATAAAGAAGCCATAATCTTTAAAGGTAATGCGCACAGATTCTCCACTTGGATTTTTGATATCCATCCAGCAGCCTTTTTTCTGACAAACAGATTCTATTTCACCAGAAATCTTGCAATTTAATTCGGTCTTTTCTCCCATAAGTGCGGCCAATTCTGTTACAGCAATGGCGCTATCAGGAGTAATTTTCTCACCATAAAAAGACATGGCAGCGGTATCTGCAGTTTCCTGCTGGGTGCTATCGGCATTATTTTTCGCTGCATTCTTTCCATTGCCACAAGAGAAAAGCACAAAGGCACTTAGTGCCATAACCATTAATTTTTTCATAGATTAAGTTGTATTTAATGGTCCAAAGGTAACAAAACAAAAAAAATATTATAGTTATAAAGCAACTCAAGAAAAAAAAAGTATATTTGCATTCCTCAAACGGTACCGTGGCCGAGAGGCTAGGCTAAGCTCTGCAAAAGCTTCTACAGCAGTTCGAATCTGCTCGGTACCTCCAAAACAAAAAAACCAACGCCATTAAAGTGTTGGTTTTTTTATTTAAACTGATATGGTAATTGCTTTTAATCTGTATTCTAAATTCTAGTAAAACATACCTAATTATTTTTAGGCAATGCTATCTAACAAATGGATATCTCATCTCAATTTACTGGCATCTTGAAAATCATGGGCACGAATACAAACACCCGCCTTTTTTGGCTTTCAAGTCTGCGCTTTGGCTAGGGCAGAAAGCACAAAAAATATAGACAGTAGTAAACTACATTTTTAAGAACTAAAAAAATATTTCATAACTTGGTAGAGGTTGTGTTTCGAAATCATTAGATTTAAAAAAAAATTTGTTTTTACATGCAATCCAACTTTAAACCATTGGGATTCAATTTTGAGTGGCTGGATGTGTATGATCCAACAGAAGCAGAGTTACGCCAATTAGCCGACCAATATAAGTTGCCCGAGGCTGCAGTTATAGAC
>VEQB01000298.1 GCA_018883485.1 Bacteroidota bacterium | reverse complement strand
ATTTTCACCTGCTTCTACAAAGAAGCTTCCACGATCTTGTAATTTATCAATAGAATAGGCAATTGCTTTTCCTTGTTCACCAGAAATCATAACACCACTTCCTCTGTTTGGAATAGTTCCTTTCCAAGGTTCAAAAGCCTTAAACCTGTGCGCCATTATAGCCTCACCAGCAGTGGCAGTTAGTACATTATTTCTTAAGCCAATAATACCTCTCGATGGAATTTCAAATTCAAGGTGAATCAAATCTCCTTTAGGTTCCATAACCAACATGTCACCTTTTCTTTGGCTCACCAATTCAATTACTTTACCTGCATATTCTTCTGGAACATTTACGGTTAAAATTTCAACTGGCTCGCATTTAACGCCATCAATTTCTTTTATGATAACTTGTGGCTGGCCTACTTGCATTTCATAACCTTCTCTGCGCATGGTTTCAATTAATACAGATAAGTGAAGAATACCCCTACCAAATACCAAGTAAGAATCTGCTGCATCTGTTTCTTCAACACGTAATGCAAGATTTTTTTCTCATTCTTTAAACAAGCGATCACGCAAGCGACGTGAAGTTACAAACTTACCTTCTTTACCAAAGAATGGAGAATTATTAATGGTAAAAAGCACGTTCATGGTAGGTTCATCAATTTTAATAGGAACCATTCCTTCAGGGTTTTCAAAATCAGCAATAGTATCCCCAATTTCAAAACCTTCAATTCCCATAACCGCACAAATATCTCCTGCCAAAGCTTCTTCAACTTTAATTTTACCTAAACCTTCGAAAGTATAAAGTTCCTTAATTCTAGATTTTTGAATTGTTCCATCGCGCTTCACAATGCTTACCGGTTGGTTCACTTTAATATTTCCTCTTAAAATTCTTCCAATGGCAATACGCCCTGTGAACGAAGAATAATCTAAGGAAGTTATTTGCATTTGTAAAGAACCTTCATGCACTATTGGCGCAGGAATTTCAGAAATAATATCGTCTAATAGTGGGGTAAAATCTGTTGATGGATTTTTCCAATCTCTTCCCATCCAACCTTGTTTTGATGAACCATAAACAGTATGGAAATTCAGTTGCTCTTCGTTGGCTTCTAAGTTGAAAAATAATTCGAAAACGGCATCATGCACTTCATCTGGGCGGCAATTTGGTTTATCTACTTTATTAATAACCACAATTGGCTTTTTACCTAATGCCAATGCTTTTTGCAACACAAAACGTGTTTGCGGCATTGGACCTTCAAATGCATCTACCAATAATAAAACACCATCTGCCATGTTAAGCACACGCTCTACCTCTCCGCCAAAGTCACTGTGGCCAGGTGTATCAATAATGTTAATCTTTACATCTTTATATTTAACTGAGATGTTCTTAGCAAGAATGGTGATGCCACGCTCACGTTCTAAATCGTTGTTATCTAGTATTAAATCACCTTTTTCTTGGTTTTCGCGGAAAAGCTGTGTTTGGTGAATGATTTTGTCTACTAGCGTAGTTTTACCATGGTCAACGTGTGCAATAATTGCTATGTTTCTGATATTCTGCATATTCTCTTTTGAAGGGCTGCAAATTTATAGAAAATTAGCGGAATTGTTATGATTTACAATTACTTAATTTTATTAAATGCCTGCTTTCACCATTAAATTGCAATCTATTCTTGTTTTAAAGGTTCTTCTTGAACCTACTATTTGTGGAAGAGTTGGTTTTTTAATTTACTTTTGAATCCTTGAAACGAAGCATTTCCATATTATTAGCAGGGTTGTTGGTACTCATCCAATTTGGGGTTCATGTACATACGCACTATTGTATGGATAGGCTTACACATTTAGATTTATTAGCCATAGAAAAGGTAGAAGGCAAATTGTGCGCTTGTTCTGAGGCTTATGAGGATACGGGGTGTTGTAAGGATGTTGAAATACATGCTTCGGAAGAGATTTTAGCCCTTCAAGCCTCTCATTTAATTGCAGCGCCTGAGTTAGGTAGTTTTATACTGACTTGGGTTCAAGCCATAGAATTAAAATGTAATAGTATTGCTTGGTTAAAACTAGAAGAGCAAATAAAAGAAGAGCCACCTCCGCAATGGATGAAATGTTGGGAAATTACTAGACTTAGAATTTGAGATTAGCCTAAAATGCAGTTTTAGAAATATTTTTAGGGTTCTTTTTTGAACCATTTTAGTTAATTTTAAATTTTATTATAATGAAAACATTCTTTAGGTTATTATCAATAGTGCTTTTATGCTTGAACACAAGTGCTGTAATGGCGCAAAAAAGCAAAGTGGAAACGGCAAGTTTTAAGGTGTATGGCAATTGTGGAATGTGCAAAACGCGCATAGAAGCTGCCTTAGATGCCAAGGGTATAAAAAGTGCAGAATGGAATATACAAACTAAAGTGTTAGAAGTAGTTTATGTTCCTTCTAAAATCATAGAAATTCAAATACATGAATTAGTGGCTTCTGTGGGGCATGATACCGAGAAGAAAATGGCAGTGGATAGTGTGTACAAACAATTGCCAGATTGCTGTTTGTTTAGAGAAAATCCAAACACACATACCGACTAATGCGATTTTACATATTAAGTATGCTGGGTTTGTTGTTGTGCTTTACAACACAGGCCCAGCAAACTGCTATACTCGAAGGTGTAGTAGTAGAAACAGATGCAAGAGGAAACATTAGTCCTGTTGAAGGTGCAATTGTATTTTGGAAGGGCAGCACTGCAGTAAAATCTACAGACAGTAATGGTGTTTTTAAAATACCATTTATAGGCAATAGCAATTATTTAATAGTAATGGCTACTGGATATGCTAGCGATACTATTTTAGTAGCTGGTAGCAATAAGCTTAGAATCTTGATGATTAGCAAAGGAGAATTACAAGAAACTGTTATTTCTTATGAGCGTAAATCATCAGAAATATCTTTTATAGATCCATGGAAAACTACCATCATGAATGAAAAGGAGTTATTTAAAGCAGCCTGTTGTAATTTAAGTGAAAGTTTTGAAACAAATCCAAGTGTGGATGTTGCCTATACCGATGCATTAAGTGGCGCAAAGCAAATTCAAATGTTAGGTTTGGCGGGTCAATATACACAAGTTTCAATAGAGCAAGTTCCTGGAATTAGAGGTGTTGCCAGCAATGCAGGTTTGGCTTATGTGCCTGGGGCTTGGATTAATGCTATACAAGTTTCTAAAGGTATGGGATCTGTGGTTAATGGTTTTGAAAGTGTGTCGGGCCAAATTAATGTAGAACTGCATAAATCTGATGTAAAAGAGAAAGCTATGTTTAATGCATACGCAGGAGCCGGAGGAAGGTATGAAGTGAATGCAGTAGTTGCCAATAAAATTAATGAAAAGTTCTCTCAAAGTATTTTATTACATGCCAATACAACCATTGCTAGAATGGATAGAAATGAAGATGGTTATTTAGATAATCCTTTAGGGAACCAATATAACCTTATGTATCGGTTTAAATATGATAATAAAAAGGGCTTTTTGGTTCAAGGCGCAGTGCAAGGTTTACAAGATAAAAG
>VEQB01000297.1 GCA_018883485.1 Bacteroidota bacterium | reverse complement strand
AGATGTGTATAAGAGAACAGCTGCTGGCAAGGCCACCCTGAAACTGTGCAAAAAGCCCGTTTGTTCCAAAATAAAGGCTAAGAAGTACAAAAGCTAATTTCCTCATTATTTAATTTGGGTGTTTTTATGTTTCATTTTATTTAGGCTGCATAAGCTATGCTGGCTATGCTTAGCTTGCAACTTGTTTTTTTTAAAAGCTCTTTTGCACAACTTTCTATGGTTGCCCCTGTAGTTATTACATCATCTACAAGTAACAAGTGTTTATTGCACAAAGTTTCTGGGTGATTAACGTTAAAAATGGCATTTACATTTTCCCACCGCTGCCAACGATTTTTTTTGGTTTGGGTTTCAGTGGCTTTTATGCGTTCGATATTTATGCTAAAATTTGGGATAGAAAGGGTTTCCGCCAAACCATTAGCAAAAGCTAAACTTTGATTATAACCTCTTTTTCTCAACTTGCTTGGATGCAGAGGAATAGCTATTACTCCATGGAGCAACATGGTATCTGAAATTTTTTTAAGGCGTTGACCATAAAGAGAGCCTAAAAAAAAGGCTAATTCTTCATTCCCCCTATATTTTAATTCATGCAACAGTCTCTGAGTAATTCCTGCCTGGTTAAAATACAAAAAGGCGAAAGCTCTTTCGAAAGGAACGCGCCCCCAAAGCGCTTTTTCTACCCCATTTTCCTTTAAAAGATGATACTGGGTTTCAGGTAAATTGAGTTGACAATGGAGGCAAAGGTAGCGCTCCGTTTTAACCAAACCTTTATTGCAATTTAGGCAAAGATTAGGGAAAAGTAATTGTATAACATCATTAAACATGGGATTGCAAGTTACAAAGCCAAAATCAAAATAGCCTTAAAAATAAGTTAAAAACACAAAATAAATCCCATAAATCAACATTTCTAGGATCAAACCTTGTTTTAAACTGCTTAAGGTTTCATTAAATATATCTTAAAAACAAGACAATCCACAATGAAATAATAATAATAATTTTTTTTAAAATATACATTCCGCCATTGAGATATTATTTTTGACTGTTAATATAATTGAGGTTGAACCTATATCTATTTAAATATCTCTTGTTTTTCATTGGTGGAATCCTTGTATTCCCTTTAGCTCAAATCGTCTCAAATCCTACAAATTCTGGATATGATAGAATAGATCCATTTAAAAATGGTGTTGCAAAAGTTTACAAAGACGATTTTGTGGGTTTTATTAATCAAAAAGGTGAGGAAGTTATAGCTTGCAGGTATAACAACATTGGAGAATTTTATGGGGGTATGGCTAAAGTTAGAATTGGAGATAATTTTGGATATATTAACACTAAAGATGAGGAAGTAATTAAAATACGGTACGCTTATATAGGTCCATTTAAGCAAAATGTTGCTTTGGTACGTATAAAAACCCTTTTTGGTTTAGTGGATAGAAGTGGGAACGAAATTATGCCAGTAATTTATCATGAGATTTCCGAATTTAATTCTAAGGGTATTGCAAAGGTTCGTTTAAATCATTTGGAAGGCAAAATAAACAGGCAAGGTGATTGGGTAGAGCCTATTGTTCAAACCGAACAAGAGGAAGAGGATTCAGAGTAGCATTATTTTTATAACAATACTTAGTATTCTTTTTCAACTACAAGCTTTTTTGTAACTTCGCCCTTGCGATGTTAAAACAAGGTTTACAACAATCCCAAACTCAGAAGCTTTCTCCGCAGCAAATACAGTTTATAAAATTATTGCAGCTCAATTCTGTAGATATACTTCAACGTATTGATATGGAGTTGATTGAAAACCCCGCACTTTTAAAAGCGGGCGATGATGATGCAGCTCCAGGTGAGGTTGATCCCGTAAGTGAATCTGAACTTACAAATACAGAAGAGGCTGCAGATGTTAATGTGGATGATTTTTTAATGGATGAAGGTTTAGATGTAAAAGAGTATGTAAATGATGAGTATGATCCTGATGGTTTCCATTTAAGTGATGAAGGTGATGAAGAGAGAAAAGAGAGGCCACTTGCCGAATCGCACTCTTTTCATGAAGAGCTGTTAGAGCAATTTACTGCCATAGCAGAAAATGACAAAGAGTTAACCATAGGAAATCAAATCATTGGTTCAATAGATGATGACGGCTACTTAAGAAGATCTTTAGAGGCCATTATTAATGATTTAGCCTTTTCTATGAACGTAGAGGTAACTATTGATGAGATGAGGCGAGTACTTCATAAGATTCAAAACCTTGAGCCCGCAGGCATCGGTGCTACCTCACTTCAAGAGTGTTTGTTATTGCAATTGAAAAGAAAGGAGCAAACTAATACTTTGATAAAGTTGGCCACCCAAATTTTATCCGACTTTTTTGACGATTTTACTAAAAAACATTACGAACGCCTAACCAGAATGTTAAAGTTAAGCGATGATGAACTTCGTGCTTGCATTCAAGTGATTACCCGTTTAAATCCAAAGCCAGGCGAGTCTATAGATACTAGTGCCACCCAATACATAACTCCAGATTTTATTTTGATTGAAGAAGCTGGGAAGCTAATGGTTCACCTCAATTCTCGAAATGCACCAGATCTAAGAATTAGCAGAAGCTATTTGGAAACCTTAAAAGGTTATGATGAGGCTAAAGCGCCTACGCGAGAGCAAAAAGACACTGTTCAATTTATTAAGCAAAAGTTAGATGGAGCGCGTTGGTTTATAGATAGCATTAGACAACGGCATCAAACTTTACTTGCTACCATGAATGCTATTCTCAAATTTCAATATAGGTTTTTTGTAGAAGGCGATGAAACCTTCTTAAAACCTATGATTTTAAAAGATATTGCAGAAATTACAAAGCTTGATATATCAACTATCAGTAGGGTTGCAAATAGCAAGTATGTTCAAACAGATTATGGCACTTTCCCGCTCAAATATTTCTTTAGTGAGGGAATTCTAACAGACGAAGGTGAGGAGGTAAGCAGCAGAGAAGTGAAAAAGATTTTAAAAGATGCTATTGAAGGTGAAGAAAAGTTGAAGCCGCTACCTGACGAACGTTTAATGGAAATCTTAAAAGAGAAAGGGTATAATATAGCTAGGAGAACTGTTGCTAAATATAGGGAACAAATGAATATACCCGTAGCTCGTTTAAGAAAAGAAATCTAGTTTTACCTCGATCATATATACCCTAAGTAATAGTTATCTAAGCATGAGGTGTTTTTAATATCAAGTATTGCATGCTTATCATAATTAAGTAAACCCTTTACCTCCTTAAACAGTTCTAATGGCTTTAATCGTTTGGAATGTGGCTATATGATTTTCATAATAGGTGTTTACTATTGCCATAGGATTATTTAGCTTTTCTGTTAGATTTTTAGCATTTAAAAAACTTCTTCCAAAACAGTTCTAAAAGCTACAAATTTACCTTTAAATAGTGCGTTTGTTTTTGCTTGTAAGGAAGGTGCAAATTCTTTTTGATAGTGCTCATATACAGTTAT
>VEQB01000296.1 GCA_018883485.1 Bacteroidota bacterium | reverse complement strand
GCTTTAAACCCGGTAGAATCCATTACAAATCTGTTTTCGCCATCTATACTAAAGCCATCATCTAAATTAGCAATCATACTTTGGTTCAACAATACATTTAAGGCACCACCTGGCACAAAACTGTAGGTCCATTGAAAATCCCCAGACCTAGCAAAGTTTAAACTTAACTGGGCAGGAACTTGCATATAACTGTAGCGATAAATATATTGAATACCCTTTTCTACATTAGATAAATCTTCGATACTTCCGGAACCAATACCTGGATAGGTATAATTTTGAAAATTTAAATTTTCTTGGCGTCTTCCAAAAGCGGCTTCTTGGTAACCTAAGCCAAGGTGAAGATCTATTTTCTGACTAAGACTATACGTAAACCAAGCATGCACGCCCTTTACCATTACTGTGTTGGTGCGAGATTGCACGGTATCCATGTATTTTTGGTAGGCATCGCTTGTTATTATTGCTGAACCTAGGCCTAAGTTTATGGAACCACCATATGAATATTTAGATTTGGATTGGGCACCCAGATCGAGCGAAATATTTATGAGAATAATTACTAGTCCAAAAAGCTGGCTAATTTTCTTCAAATTCAAGTTCATCATTGTTGTTATTTTTCTTTTCTACTTTTTTGATACTTGTATCTTTCTTAATTTTAAATTCTTCTTTTAAGACTTCCTTTATTGCCTGCTTTTCGGCAGTAACTTCTTGCTGCAATTGTTGTTTGGCTCCTTTGCGGTCAAAACTATATTTTAAATTATCCATTGGACCTTCAATGTTAATGTAAACCGTCCAAGATTTAGTTTTAGCGTCTTCTTCACCAAATTCATTTGGTTGCACCTTTCTCTTTTTTTGCAATAACTCAGACAAAGCTAATTTTACGCTGTAGTTAACAAAATTATCGAAGCTGTGTTTACCATTAATAGAAAGATTAAGTGCATTGTTTTTAATGGCCATTTCGGGAATTGTAATGGCTTTATTTTTAATACTCAAGGTGTTTTTCAATTCAGAGAAACGCAAGTTTTTTAGATCATTTACATCCGCAAATTTGGATAAGCCCATAAGCGGTTCGTAGTTATTTAGCTCACCTTGTTTTATCTCCATATCGGTAACAACTAATAATTTCTCCTCGTGCACTTTCATTTTCTTATCATAAGGGATAATCATATCGGTTCTAGCAGTTAGAAAGCCTTTTAAATGCTTATCTGTAATTTCGTTTTGACCAAAATTATCGAAGGATTTAAGTAATAGCGGCAAATCTATATGTGTGGCTTGGTGATTTGCTTTAAGGGTATAGCCATTATTGTTAAGTTGCCAACTTGCTTCACCAGCAAAGCTACCACCGCAAGTTTGCAGGCTAAAATAGGGTATTTCTGTTCTATTAGGATAAAGGATGGCACGAGAGGATAATTGCGTTGCTTCTAGTTTATTATAGACAAACTTATTGGCATTCAACTTTAAGTTTATTTGATAAAGAAGTGCGTCATCCTCCCCTTCTTTAGGATCAGAATCATCATAAATGAGCAGGTCTTTGGTATTAAGAAAACTACAAGTTACTTGCAAATTTCCTAAAAGAGCTTGCTTGGCATTGGCATAACTCTGCAAAAAATTAGGCAACTCTCCTTTTATTACAAAATCGCTTTCACCTATCTTCAATTGCAGGTTTTGAAGGGCAAGCGCATTTCCATTGAGCAATGCATTTAGAGACACCTCTTTAAAAGGTTTTGTAAGATAAGATAACACCAAGGTTTCAATTTTCGCATCAATAATTCCTTTGGTAAAAGCAGGGTTCCATATCCAATTATTGCCTTCTTTTATGCCCTTTAGCGTGCAAGTAAAATCAACTTGGCCCTTTAGTTCTTTTACATCCTCTATTTTTAAGAACTCTTGTACTTTTAACAAATCTGCATTTCCATTTAGCTCCGCAAACAATTGGGGTTGATCCAAATTATCTATGGTAATTTTCCCTTGAATTTTTGAACCGGGAAGTTCTGCCGCCAGTGAAGAAATTTGTATGCTAGATTGACTCATGTTTACCCCACCTTTAAATAAACCGATTAATTGAATTTGATCTACTTTAAGCTTTGTATCAGGATCGGTAAGTGATCCATTTTCGATACCAAAACGAATATTTAAATCGGGGTTAAGCTTGTTACTATAATTTCCTTTGTAGGAGCCATCAAAATATACATTTCCTTTCGAAGCATATTTTTTATAGGATTCGGGCAATTGAATAGGCATAACAGATAATAAATCTTGTATGGTAATTTTATTGGCTTTAAAGCTTAAATCATAAAAGCTACTTTTTGAACCAAAGCGCATTAGTCCCTGTAGTTTTAGCATTAAGCTGTTGATAGCAAATTCGCCTCTTTTAAACTCATATTGGTTTTTGGAATTGTCTACTAATAAATCGAAAGTTAGGTTCAACATTTTTTCTTTGAAAAGTTTTAAAGACCCTACTTCTATGCCATTAGAAAGACCAGTTAAAGAAACCGATAAATCATAAATTTTATCGGAGAACTTGCCAGAAAAACTAGCTTCTTGAGCAAATACATTGCCTTTAGTAGCATTCTGTAAGTCTTCATAAAGTAACTCCATTTCTTTAAGTCCAACTTTTTCTAATTGAAAGTAAAAGTTACTTTTTGTAGGGTTAGCTGTTGCCTCCTCCTTCAGTAGGTCGAAATTATAGTCGCCATTGGCCTTAATAAATACATCTAGTTTACCGCTATCCAATTGCAATAATTGAACTTTGTAATTTTTATTAATCACATCATAAAGGTTAAAACCTAAATGCAAATGCTTAGCCTGAAGTAAATACTTTGAGGTGCGCAAAGGATCTTTCATACTTACGCCACTGAGGGTTAAGCTAACTTTAGGAAAAGTTGCTACCACGGTAACATCAATTTCTTGGGCACTAAGAGGAGCTTTTAAATATGCATTTAATTCATCTAAAGCATACTTTTTCATGCCATCAATATTTTGATAAACATATAAAAACGCGGCGCCCCCCAAACCAACAAACACCAGAAAACTGATGAGTAATACTTTTACAAACTTATTCATAATAAAGAAGGCAATTTAAATAGGGTAAACGATAAATAAGTGATTCATAATACACATAAAGTGGAAGATTTAGGAAAGTAGGTTTAAAAAATAGGCACTCAACGCAGTGTGTTACTTAAAATATAAAGCATTGATTTTTAATAATATATCCTAACTTAAATAATCACGCTCATTAATGGAGGTTTATACCTTCGCACTTTTTGTTTCGGGAGGCATGATACGATTTAGCCCCTTAAGAAATGGAGCTTTGGCAGTATGGGTTTTATAAACAAGATGTTTAAAGACAACTTTCCACTAACTAAACTACTTGTAGCATAACACCAGAAGGTATTAAAGCCTTTGAAAGTTATGTAAAGGTGCTTAAACAATATATTCAAATTAAAAAGTAAAATTGTTGGATACTTGATTAAAGAGTTCCACTCCAATATATTGTTCTCATTTTAAGCCATAAAATTAGGTTAAAAAATTATACACACC
>VEQB01000295.1 GCA_018883485.1 Bacteroidota bacterium | reverse complement strand
ATGTAAACTTCGACCATAGTTTTGTGAAAAACCAGTTGCAAGAACTGTCGCTGGAGTTGAACGTTAAAAAATTATGTACAGTTAGGTTAAGCAGAAAAATTGTTCCCGGACATAAATCTTATAGTTTAGGAAATATTTGTGCCGCCTTGGGTATTCATTTGGCTAATAGACACCGAGCGGGAGGCGATGCGCAAGCTACCGTAAAGTTGTTTGAACACTTATTGGCAAATGATGCAGAAAACCATATTGAAGATTCGCTTAAAAGGGGGTCTAAAGAGCAACAATTGCCGCCAAACGTAAGCAAATCAGATTTTGAGAAATTGCCCAAAGCGCCCGGTGTTTATTATTTTGTAGACGACAAGGGTTTGGCGGTTTACGTGGGTAAAGCAAAAAATATTAGAAGCAGAGTGGCTAGCCATTTTAGTGGCGAGTTAAAATCAAAGCAGAAGCAAAACTTCATGCGCGATATCCATGGTTTTGGCCATACCGCTACTGGCAACGAGTTACTTGCCATTCTATTGGAGAGCCATGAAATTAGACGACTTTGGCCCAATGAAAATCGTTCACAAAAAAAGGTTCAAATGGTATATGGCCTGTACGATTATTTGGATCAAAACAATAAAATACGATTTGGTATTGATAGAGTAAGGAAAGATGTAAAACCGCTTGTTACTTTTGGCTCGCATGCCGCTGGTTTGCAATACATCAACAGCATGATTGAGGAGTATGGCCTTTGCCCTAAATTGTGCAATAGCCAAACCAACCCGGGTACTTGTATTTCTGTTAAGAATGAAATTTGTGATGGCTATTGTTTGGTTCAAGAAAATGTTGCTGCTTATAACGATAAAGCACAAGTTTTTTTTGATATGCTAATGGCCGAAAAAAAGACCTATTTCATTGTAGGTAAAGGTAGAAACTACAAAGAGCAATGCATAATAATTTATGAGCCAGGGGAATTTGTAGGCTATACCTTTTGCTCTGTAAAAGAAGCTTTAGATTTTGATCAAGTAAAAGAGAATGCTACTTTGCTTAAAATAAATAGTTTGATGGAAGCCGTATTGGCTCAAATAATTAATGGAGAAAAGAGCAAGGGCTATAAAGTTTATGTGCAAATGAAAATGGCTATTCACTAATTAGTGCATAGGTTCAAACCATAGTTGTTTGGTGGCTACAATCATTTCTGCATCAATTTCCTTCAGTTGCACATTGGTAATTTCATTTACTAGGGCTGGGTCGTAAGTTGTTTTTACCTTAATATAATTGCTGGTAAAGCCATACATTTCTTCGTTATTGTTTTCTGCTTCCCACAATACTGGGTAGTTTTGATCCAAGTGCTCCATGTAAAATGCTCTGCGTTTTTTATCAGAAAGTATGTGCAGCATTTTACTTCTATCTGCACGCTTACTCATGTTAACTTTCTCTGGTAACTTATAGGCTGTTGTATTTACGCGCTCGCTATAAGTAAAAACATGTAAGTAAGAAATGGGTAAATCATTAAGATAATTATAGGTTTCTAAAAATAGTGCATCACTTTCGCCCGGAAACCCAACAATTACATCAACCCCAATGCAACAATGCGGCATTAAAGCCTTTATATAATTTACCCTTGAGGTATATAACTCTGTTAAGTATTTTCTACGCATGCTTTGCAACAGCGTATCAGAACCAGATTGCAAAGGAATGTGAAAATGTGGCACAATGCGTTTTGAAGTAGCTACAAATTCAATGATTTCATTGGTTAATAAATTGGGTTCAATACTGCTAATACGTAAGCGTTCTAAGCCTTTAACTTGATCCAAGGCTTGTAATAATTGATAGAAGTTTTCGCTAGTGCCTTGGCCAAAATCTCCAGTATTTACGCCGGTTAGCACAATTTCTTTGATACCTTGCGCAACAATTTCTTCTGCTTGTTTAACTACATTGGCAATACTATCGCTTCTGCTTTTGCCGCGTGCCAACGGAATGGTGCAAAAGGAGCAAAAGTAATCGCAACCGTCTTGTACCTTTAAGAAAGTTCGCGTTCTATCTCCAATAGAATAGGAAGAATGATAGTCTAATACCTCCTTAATTTTACCTTCCTTCACTAAGGCAACATCTTTCTTAAAACCATCGCCAATATGCTCGTGAATATTAAACTTTTCTGCCGCACCTAAAACCAAGTCTACCCCTTCAATGTTGGCAATTTCATGAGGTTTAAGTTGAGCGTAACATCCAATAATAGCAACAAAAGCATTTGGATTGTGGCGCAAGGCTTCTTTTACTATGCGCTTACATTTTTTATCGGCATTATCTGTAACCGAGCAGGTATTAATTACATACACATCTGCCCCTTCCTGAAACTGCACTTTTTGATACCCCTCGTTCACCAAAGTTCTGCCAATGGTGGAGGTTTCGGAAAAATTAAGCTTACAGCCTAAGGTATAAAAAGCAACTGATTTAGACATCTTTGGCCGGCAAAGATAAGTTTTTTAGGTATTTTTCTGCCAACGTTAAATGGGCTAACTGTTTTTCTTGCGATAGCTTATCGAAGCTCCTCACCAGCATCCCTAGCCGAGGATTTTGCAAAAAGAAATTTCTATGGGTATGCATAAAGCGCCAAAATAAGGCATCCCAAGTGGCTTGCCAATCTCCCTTTGGGTAATCGCTCATCTTAAGTAAATAGTTACTCCCAGAAATATAAGGTTTGGTAGCCATCAATCCGCCATCTGCAAACTGACTCATGCCATAAACGTTTGGCACCATTACCCAATCATAAGCATCTATAAAAAGCTCCATAAACCATTGGTACACTTCATCTGGATTGAATTCACAAAGTAACATAAAATTACCTACTACCATTAAGCGCTCAATGTGATGGCAATAGCCTGTTTCAAGAACTTTTTTAATGGTTTCATCTATGGGAAGAATACCTGTTGTACCAGTATAAAAAGAGGCAGGTATTTTAGTATGAAAGTTCCAGTAATTTTTGGTGCGTTCTTCGGTTCCCTTTAATTCATAAACAGCTCTAATAAATTCTCTCCAACCCAAAATTTGTCTTACAAAACCTTCAGCTGAATTAATGGGAATAGCATTTTTTTCTGCATAATCAATGGTCTTTGCTAATACAAAATTGGGATTGAGTAATCCGCTATTTAACATGGGTGTTAGTATGCTATGGTGCAAGAAAGACTCATTTTTTACGATGGCATCTTCATAGGCTCCAAACTCGGCAAAGCGTTGCTCAAGAAAGTTTTGCAACCAAGCTTTACTTTCCTCAAAAGAAATTGGATATGCATATTGGGTATTTAGTGTTCCAAAATTTGTTGGGTAATGCTTTTCTATGTAGTTTATAGCTTCAATATAATATTCATTTGGCTTATTGAATTCGGTCTTAGGCGCTTTTTTTCCTTTGGGGTATTTCAATCTGTTTTCATCGTCAAAGGTCCACTTATTGCCAAGTGGTTTAGCCGCATTATCAAGTAAAATATTTCTAGTTAAACGTTGATGTTTGTAAAAGTCCGTTTGAAATAAGCGCTTTCTACCCTCAAAGTATTGCTT
>VEQB01000294.1 GCA_018883485.1 Bacteroidota bacterium | reverse complement strand
TATTTAGGCAAAGCCAGCCTAAAAAATCGCATATCCAATAAATCTTTTTGATCTTGCTCTCCCACATAAAAAGGAATTGAAATTCCCATTTCGTGGTTAATGAATTGAACCCATCCATTGCTGTAAGGGATGATAGAAATAGTAATAGAAAGTTGGTCCTTAACTGGGCCTAATCCATTGTTCCACAAAACTAATACTTCCGATTTATTTTTACCATTGCCTTCTGGCTTTGCATAAGAAAAATTAAACTCCTTTTCAAAATACCTAACCTCGTCGTAAAACCCAGTAAGATAGGCGGTTCTTAATAAATCTAGTTTCAACTGATTTGGAATAGGCGTTTGCAATTGAGGTAAATAATCTTCTTTATAAACCTCATAAGCATTCTTGTAAGCTATAAAGGCATCATTATATTCTTTTCTGGCATCATAAATCATTCCTAATAAATTGTGGGCAAATGCATCACGCTTATATTTATTCTCTCTTTTGTAAGAATCAGTAATGCGCTGCATTTTTTGTAACATACGTTTCCCCTCAACCAAGGCAGCATCTAAATTGCCTAATTGTAAGTAATTTAAAGCCCCATAATAATGCAACATTATCTGCTCAAAATTTTCGCCATGGTAGGTTGTCAGATTCGCATTTACAAGCATTGTAAGCACTGCATCACCAACTTTTTTATTGTAATCTTCTACAAATAAATCAGCTTTCTGAAAATAAATATTACTCTCTACATTTTTGCCTGCCATCCAAAGAACCGTGCCTTTGTTAAGGTAAAAGAGCAATACATTCTTTTCCTTCTTCTCCCATTTTACATCATCATCTAATATCCTTTGGGCCGATTCCAAATTATTGGTATAAACCGCTCTCATCAACTCTTGGCTGCGATCATAATAACTAGCGCAAGAAGCCAACAATAGCAACAAAAATAAAGCGGCATAGATTTCTATGCCGCTTGTATGTTTACCTTTTTTAATCAAAATTAGTTCTTAATAAACTTCTTAATTTCTTTCTCACCAATCCAAACTTTCTCGTTAGTTTCTAAATTGGTTAGTTCTAAATTAACTTGGTATTTTACAGTTTTTTGTTTTTTATATTGATCTACAACGCTCATAATTACACCATTTAACATAAAATCTGCACCCTTTTCTTTACCCCATTTCTTGCGTGTTTCTTCACTAGAAAAAGTCTGTTGGTCATTTCTTTCATCTCTTACTTCATTGCGCTCTTCTCCGCTTTGAACAACCGAAACAGTTCCAGAGTTTATAAACGTTCTCTCCATACTTTTAATAAAAAATCCTGCATCAATATGCTCAGAGGTTTTATTTCTTACCTGACCAATAATAACAACAGGTTTTTTTCCGTTTTTCATTTCAAAATTGGTGCGCCACGGGCGATCCAAAACATCTTTAATCATTTCTTCGGCAACCAACTTAGCATCTGTATCGTTCCATCGACCACTAATATCTGTGGCTGTATTTGGGTCCATACGCTCAACCTTCCTAGAAGGACCGCAATTGCTGAAAATTAAAATTGCAGCAAGGCCTGAGGCAAATAGTATTTTTTTCATATCATTGTTTTAATCTTCAATTTTACAAATAACGTTCCAAATTTTACATACCTCATTTCATGTGGCCTATTTTTTTATTCAGAAACCCAAATAAAGTATTGCTCATATTGCTTAGTCTCTTGATTTTTAGCGCATGTAGGGTTCAAAAAAATTATTCGGTTTCAACCGTAAACGAAAAATTAGTGTTAGATGGAAGGTTAAACCGAGAGCAACTCAATGTTCTTGTAAAAGAAAATTGGCTTACAATTAACTACAAATCCTACAAGCCAGATAGCTTAACATATAAAAAATTGGTTCAAACCGATTTGGATAGCCTTAGTTTTTTAATTTTTGCAGGCTCTTGGTGCAGTGATACAAAATTGGAACTACCAAGATTTTTAAAAGTAATTGATACCCTAAATTTAGGCAAAAATCCATTGGAGATGTATTTCCTCGACATAAATAAAAAATCGAAATTTGTTAACCCAACTGTATATAACATCTCATTGGTGCCCACTTTCTTGATTTTACGCGCCGGAAAAGAAATTGGTAGAATAGAAGAAACTCCGAAAGAAAGCATAGAAAAAGATGTAGTGCAAATTTTACGCTCAAAGCACTGAATTTCCGTTTAACTCTCCAATTATCCATTAAGAGTATACTGCTTGAACCAAAGAAATAATTATTTACCTTGCGAAGGATGAAGAAACAACTGATTTTATTGCTCATAGGCTTAAGCCTTTTTAGCAAGCTATTTGCCCAAGACAGCCTTAAAGTGAGTCTCAAAAGTTTTAGTGCAGAAGACCAACACCCTATGGTTTATCAATTGATTGGACAAATATTAAGTTCTTATCACTACAAAAAACTTTTAGTAAATGATGAATTGAGTTCTAAAATTTTGGATAATTATTTAGAGAATTTAGACCCTGGTAAAATTTATTTTTTACAGGAAGACATCAATCGCTTTAACCTTTGGCGCAACCAATTTGATGATGACTTATTGCAAGGAAATGTGTTTAAGGCTTTTGACATCTACAATGTTTACCAGCAAAGAATGTACGACCGTATACAATTTACATTTGATTTGCTAAACAATGACATGGATTTTAGCATAATGGATTCTTTTTTAGTGGATAGAGAAAATGCCCACTGGATAAGCAGTTACAAAGAATATGATGAACTCTGGAGAAAGAAAACTAAAAATGAAGCATTGCAATTAAAAGCAGATGGCAAAGACTTTAAGGTTTGGTCGGATATATTACGCAAGCGCTACTATAACCTGCTTAAGCAAATGGCCAAAACCAAGAATGAAGATGTGTTTTCTTTCTTTGCTAATTCGTTAACAGAAATTTCAGACCCACACACCAATTATTTCTCACCAAGGGCTGCAGAAGATTTTGCAACCAGCATGAGTCTTAGCTTAGAAGGTATTGGTGCAACCCTACAAACAGAAAATGAATATACCAAAGTTAGAGAAGTTGTAAAAGGCGGACCAGCAGATAGAAGTAAACAAATAAAAGCAAACGATAAAATTGTAGCTGTTGGCCAAGGCAAAGATGGAGAAATGGTTAATGTACTAGATTGGCGAATAGATGATGTAGTTTCATTAATTAGAGGCAAAAAGGGAACCATTGTTAGATTAGAGATATTATCTGTTGATGCCATTGGCAATAAAACAAAAATCATTGAAATTGTAAGAGACAAAATAGTTTTGGAAGACCAGGCCGCAAAAAGCAGTATGAAAGAGGTAACCCAAAATAATAAAAAAGTTAAAGTTGGAGTAATTGTATTACCAACATTTTATTTGGATTTGGCCGCAATGCAACGCGGAGATGCCAACTATAAAAGCACTACAAGAGATGTAAAGAAACATATTCTAGATTTAAAAAATCAAGGGGCCGAAGCCATTGTTGTAGATTTAAGAAATAATGGTGGTGGAAGTTTATTAGAAGCCATAGAGCTAACTGGTTTATTTATTAAAAAAGGTCCAGTAGTT
>VEQB01000293.1 GCA_018883485.1 Bacteroidota bacterium | reverse complement strand
ATTACATACAGGTCCAGAAGGCTTAGGCCTTTTGCGCGCAGCACCCTCATTTGGTGCTGTATGTACCATGCTATATTTATCTATGCGCAAACCAATACACAATGCAGGAATTGCGTTACTAAGGGTTGTTGGAGCCTTTGGTATATGTATGCTATTATTTGGATTATCAGAAAGTTTTTGGCTTTCGCTTATTGTCCTTTTAATGAGTGGGGCTTTTGATAGCGTAAGTGTGGTAATCCGTTCTAATATTTTGCAATTACAAACACCAGATCACATGAGAGGTAGGGTATCTTCTGTTAACACCATTTTTATAGGTTCATCTAATGAAATTGGCGCATTTGAAAGTGGCTTAGCCGCAAAATTATTAGGTACGGCACCATCGGTTGTTTTTGGGGCTTGTGTTACTTTAGGTATAGTTGGTTTTACCTGGTGGAAAGCACCTCAACTAAAGGCTTTAAAATTAGATGAGCAGCAAGTTTAATCTGGCAACAAACCATCTGGAATTTTCATCACAATTTGTTTTTTGCCAGGATTAAGGCTTAGTATCCAATCTTCGGCAAGAGGTATTAAGACTTCTTGGTTTTGGTAGTGAAGTTGAGCCAAAAGTTGCTGGGGCATTTCTAGAATATCAAGTATTGCTCCTAGGTCTCTGTTTTTTGAATCAAATATATGAAAGCCTATTAGCGAATCATTCGAACTTGATTTTTGTTTCTTTTCTTTTCCTAAACCTAGTACAGATTTACCAATAAATGCGCTGGCTTCATCTGCATTAAAAATGTGGCGCAGCCTTACAATTGGTTCTTCAATATTCCCCTTTTGCTCTTCAACAAAAAAAGGAACGGGCTTTCCTTTAATTAAAAGAAAAACCCATTCCTTAAGTTTTACAGGAGCTTCAATTTGTATTTTCAGTTCTCCTTTGGTTCCATGAAGTTTGGCAACAGTGCCAAGTGTTCGGAAATCTTCTTTACGAATACTTTTCAAGAACCCTAAATTTATTCTGCAGGTGTTTCGCTGCCTTCAGTAGCTTCTGCTGCAGGTGCTGCATCTTCAACTGGCGCTTCTTCTGCGCTAGCTTCTACCACTGGGTTAGCAGCAGCTTCGGCAGCAGCAAGTTTGGCGGCAATTTTTTCTAAACGAGCTTGGTTTGCTTTTGCCTCTAGAGCCAATTTAGCTTCCAATTCTTTAGAATAAGCACCTTTCACTTTCTCTACATGAGATTGTACTTTGTTGGTTTTATCTCCCATCCAAGCTGCAAATTTAGCATCTGCCTGTTCTTGGGTTAAAACTCCTTTTTTCACACCTTTTTGTAGGTGATTCATCATTAATGCGCCTTTGTAAGATAGAATGGCACGGCAAGTATCAGTTGGTTGAGCACCGTTTTGCAACCAATAGGATGCACGGGCTAAATCCAGCTCAATAGTTGCCGGTTGTGTTTGTGGAAGATAGGAACCTATCTTCTCAATGAACTTACCATCTCTTGGAGCACGCGAATCCGCCACCACTACGTGGTAAAAAGGTGATTTTGAACGTCCATGACGTTGTAATCTGATTTTTACTGACATAAATATTATTTTAAAAAATCCCCGGTTCTCCGTTTCCGGGGGGTGCAAATATGAGAATTCCTCAATTAAAAACCAAGCGCTCAGCTAATTTGCTTGCTAACAAAGTCCAAATTGTGAGAAATGATGGGTAAAATGTTTGGATTGAAACAGCAACCACTCTTCTTTATTTAGTGGCCCAAATACAGGATGGGAAGATGAATTACCAGAATGGGTTTCCCAAAAAAGCATGAATTCATCTACTTCTTTTTTTAAGGCCTCGATAGCCAACGGTAAATTCTCAAATTGAAGCGGCAGCAAACCTTGGGGTAAAAATGGTGCTGCAAAACCCTTTTTTAATGGGGCTTCACCCAATAACATCAGTTGTTTTACCCTTACTACTTTGGCCTCTGGCGTAACTAAGGCTACCTTTAAAACACCTCTACCTATTTGCAAAGGAAGTATTAAGTGTTCTACCATGTGCTGAGCAGTCATCGAACCCCATTGCGCAGGCGTATTTGGTTCAAGCCGAGCTATTAGCTCCCAAATTGTGTTTGAAGGAAATGGAAGAAAATAATGCATTACGGGTTAATAGTTACAATTCTATAACGGCCATCAATAACTTTAAACCAAATCTGTCCATCATTTCCTATCATAGCTCCCTTTTCATCTCGGTAAATTTCATTGGGGTCTTGATGCAGAACTTCATTAACAAAATCTGGCATAAAAATAGAATCAAAATTATTTAGGAAAGCCTTTCTAGTTTTGTAATTGGTTAGAGGAAACTTAATTAGGTCTGCAATGCTTTGCTGCTTTCTATCTCTTACCTCGAATTGAAAATCTTTAAAGAAATTGATAAAACGCTTAGCATCTGGAAAACCTGCTTTATCCCAACTGGTGGTCACTGTGCTATCAACCAATAATTGTGATTTATGCTGATACGGATTAGGCAAAGTATAATCAATTACTTTAGCATCTAAAACAGGAACCTCTCCATCATAGTTATCCGAAACATAATCTTTAGTAGCAGCAACCGTTGCACTACCAGCATGATCTATTTTCATGTATGGCACTGGTTCATCGCAGCTCGCAAAGGCAATTAGCGCAATTGAAAGGGTGGCAAATATTATTTTTTTCATATTCCAGTATAATTACTTGGAGTTATTTGGAGCAATACCTGCTTAACTTCCGCACTTAGGTTCAAGCCATTAATAAAAGTTTGAATTGCATTTTTATCTATGACATTATTTGTACGGGTTAAATCTTTTAACGCTTCATAAGGTTTTTCGTACCCTTCTCTTCTTAAAATAGTTTGTATGGCTTCTGCCACTACTGCCCAATTTTGATCCAAATCTGCTGCTAGTTTAGGTTCATTTAAAAGCAACTTATCCAAACCTTTTTCAAGAGAGTTATACGCAATTAACATATGCCCCAAAGGCACGCCAATATTGCGTAATACCGTGCTATCTGTAAGATCTCGCTGTAATCTAGAAATAGGCAACTTGGCCGAAAAATGTTCTAATAAAGCATTGGCTAAACCCAAGTTACCTTCTGCGTTTTCAAAATCTATAGGATTAACCTTATGAGGCATAGCACTTGAACCAATTTCGCCTTCTTTTAACTTTTGTTTAAAATAATCCATGGCCACATATTGCCAAACGTCTTTAGAAAAATCTAATAAAATAGTATTAATCCTTTTCAAGTTATCAAATAAAGCAGCCAAATTATCGTAATGCTCTATTTGCGTAGTGGGATGGGAACGCTGTAGTCCTAAACCTCCACAGAATTGATTGGCAAATAGCAACCAATCTAGTTTTGGATAAGCCACATGATGCGCATTAAAATTGCCCGTAGCACCTCCAAATTTTGCAGGGTATTGCAACAAACTTAATTGACGCAACTGCTCCTCTATCCTTGATACAAATACCTGCCATTCTTTTCCTAAACGGGTGGGTGAGGCTGGCTGACCATGGGTTCTGGCTAGCATAGAAACAGACGCCCAAGCTATAGCT
>VEQB01000292.1 GCA_018883485.1 Bacteroidota bacterium | reverse complement strand
AAATAGTACTTTAGAGTATAACAATGTAGCTGTAGCTTTATCTTCAGCCATTACTTATAGAAACTTAAAATTAACAGGAAGTGGGACTAAAACCTTCCCTGGAAATACCACAACCATAACAGGTAATTTAATCCTAAATGGAACAACTATTAGTGGTTCAAGTTCAAACCCTTTTAGCACTATTTTATTAGCTGGAGACTTAACTTATATCGGTACAGTTACACCTCCAGCAGATACAAATTCAATTACTTTATCAACTAATGGAACTGCAGCTGGCACACAAACGATAACTGGTGCTGGAAATACTGTTCGTTGGTTCAGAATTACAACAACAACGGCCAATACTGTTGTTTTATCTACCACTGGAGGTACTTCAAATATTTATTTAGGAAATGGTGCTGGTGGAGGAATTACACTATTAGATGCTTCAATATTAAACATGAATGGAAACGATTTTCAATTGTTTAATAGCACTTCAATTGGGTCTGCAGCTTTCATTATGACAACTGGAACAATCTCTACAACCTCTTCCACAGATTTCTTAATTGAAAGAACTGTTTCTGGTGCACTAGGACCTTTAAACTTTACAACTGGTTCAAACACTATTGGTAACCTAACTTTAAACCACGCTGGAGCAACCAATACTTTAACAATTGGAAACCCTGTTAATGTTACTGGTGTTATCACTGTAACGGATGGCACATTAGCTTCTGGTGGCAATATAACCCTTAAATCTAATGCCTCTAACACTGCAAGCATAGCAGCAATGGGTTTAGGAGGAAGTATTACTGGCAATGTTACTGTAGAAACCTTTATTCCAGGTGGTAAAAGAGCTTACCGTTTATTAGGTCATCCTTTTAGTGGAACTATTGCCTTAAGTACCTTAATTGATAATATACATATTACAGGAGCAAATGGAGGAGGTTTTGATGCAACTCCAACTAACAATCCATCTGCTTTTAGTTTTAATGAAGCTACTTTTAATGGAACTACTAATTCTGGCTGGAGTGCTTTTACCAATACAGCTAATACCATAGGTGCTGGACAAGGAACCAGAATTTTAGTTAGAGGTCCGCGTTCTCAATCTAATTTATTAGATGGAACCAACCCTACTCCGCAAGCAGCCACATTAGATTTTACTGGCGTTGTAAACCAAGGAACCGTGAATGTGGCCATGGGCTATACCGGAGCAAGTGGGGCAAATGCGGGTTGGAATTTAATTGCCAATCCATACGCTTCAAGAGTTGATATTGGTTCAATTGCATCTGGAAATAGAAACAGCATTGCTAATTTTTCTGTTTGGGCGCCAAATAATGGAACTAGAGGTGCTTATGTTACCACTTCTTTTGGAAGTGCTTATGTTATCCCTGCAGGTGCTGCCTTTTTTGTGCAAACAGGTTCTGCTGCTAACTTCACCTTTACTGAGGCTGATAAATCTACTTCGGCAGTTTCTGGAACTTTATTAAAAACAGATCCATTTAAATTAAATGCGCTTCAATTAAATGTAGTTTCAGATGACACTTTATTTTGGGATCAGTTTGTGTTAAGAAACAGAGAAGATGCTCTAGAATCTAAGGATGCTATGGATGCCAATAAAATGGAGAATCCTGACGTGAATTTCTATTCTACTACAAACAACAATGATAGGTTTGCAATAGACCACCGACCATTAACTACTAATTCAGTGGTAAACTTAGGCTTCACCACAACTTCTGATTACCACTTTACCTTTAAAGTTGCAAACTTAGATATGCCTGGTTATGATGTTTACTTGATGGATAAATTCTTAAATAAACAAACCTTGCTTTCTTCAAGCACTGCATACAACTTCACTACAACTGCTGATGCAAATTCAAAAGGTTCGAACCGTTTCCAATTGGTTTTTAACAAGGTTGCCAGTGGTGCCAACGAATTAAATGCTAGCAATAATTTTATGGCTTATCCTAATCCAGCCAGTTCAGAAATTAACATTAGCCTAACCACTGCCGCCAAAGGTGTTTACCAATTTGGATTGTATAACCAATTAGGTCAAGAACTTATAGCAGGTAATTTTAATTTTAACACCAACCCAAATCAAACCTTAAACATTGAAGCCTTAGCAACTGGTGTTTACTTTATTAAAGTTTCAAATGGAGACGCAACTCAAACCATCAAATTCATTAAGTAAACCACATAAACCTAATCACACTTTAATTAAAAACAACATGAAAAAGTATATCAAACACTTAAGCCTTTTGGCAAGCATATTATTTACCCTTTCGTATGCGGCAATGGCGCAACCTGGTTTCGACGATGATGTAGAAGATACCCCTATTGATGGGGGTATTGGTTTACTAGTTGGAGCAGGAATTGCTTATGGCCTTAAAAGAGTATATAAATTTGGTAAAGAAGATAAGCAAGATGCTTAGTTTAATGCAAGAGAAAATGCGTGTCTTGTGGTGGAACTTTTTGTTCATACTACTAGGTGTGCTGCTTATAGGTATTTTACATGCTTATATCTCACAATTGGTAAGCTTTTGTGTAAATAAGGTAAGCTTTATTGAAGAAGGCGATGGCTCTAGCTTTCTTTCGCTGCTTTGCCCTCGGTTCAACTTACTTTCTTTTATTCCTTTTTTGTTTCTATGCAACCTAAAGAATTAACAAGTCCGTATTACAGATCTAAAACAGAACTAGTGATAGATGAAGTTAATTTGGCTGCATAGGGTAATTTTAATCATTTTATTAAGCAACCTGCCTAGATTAATTTTTGGGCAGGTTGTTGTTATTAGTGAATATTTCAACGCAGGTGATACTAAAGATGAGTGGATTGAATTATTGATTACCCAAGATCAAACTAGTTTAGTAGGATTTACCTTAAGAGATAATAATACATTACAAACAAATTGGCAAGATTCGGTAATTTTTGCAAATCACAGCTTATGGACAAATCTTAGAGCTGGAACAATCATAGTTATTTGGAATAGGTTTATTTCATCCACTTCAACGTTAAATCCAATCGATACGAATGGAAGTGATGGATATATTGAAGTGAATGCTCAATTATCTGGAATGTTTACAGGAGGAAGTTTTGGAAGTAGTCCAAGTTGGAGTGGTACTACCTTGAGTATTGCAGGTGGCGGTGAATTAATCCAAATTAGAAATGCTTCTAATGCCCATGTTCATGCCCTAGGCCACCGAAGTACAACAGGAATTAATTTTAATTCACTTCCAAGTCCAAAATTAAATCATGCAAGTGCCTCTTCAAGTGGCGAATCTATTAGGGTTAATCCTGGAGCAAATTTAACAAACTACAATGGCGCCAGTGGTACAACTTTAACTACCAGAAGTTCATCATTAATTACCTTAGGCTTACCAAATCAATCAAGTTCAGACACAAGCTCCAACCTTGTATTTTGGAGATCACTTAGGCAACCAACTTATCCTAGTCCTACTTTGAACTCCATCACAAGTAATGCAAGTTTTAACCAATTTACCTTATCTTGGAGTGCATGCACCGACCCATACCCTGCTGATAGTTCAACTGGTTATATCATATTAAGAAACACCTCTAGTAGTTTTACAGACCCAAT
>VEQB01000017.1 GCA_018883485.1 Bacteroidota bacterium | reverse complement strand
AAAGTCTACTGCGCGTTACATCGTAAATTTTACCGTTATAAGCTACCCAAATTTCGTCGCGATCTTGCCCATTTCTGAGTGCCAATTGAGATTTAGTATAAAACGGACCTTGCGCTAACATTAAGCTACAAATTGTTGCTTCACCAAATACTCGGCAATTTGAATGGCATTGGTAGCTGCTCCTTTTCTTAAGTTATCTGCAACAACCCAAAGATTAACAGAATTGGGTAAAGATTCATCCCTTCTAATTCTACCCACAAAAACTTCATCTTTTTGATACGCTGTTAATGGCATTGGATATAAATTAGCATCAGGCGAATCTTGCAACACCACGCCAGGAGCAGCACGCAGGTGTTCGCGTAATTCTTGCAAATCAAAATCTTTGTTAAAGGTAATGTTTACACTTTCACTATGGCCCCCAATTACTGGAATACGCACACATGTAGCCGTTACCTTGATGGTTTCATCACCCATAATTTTACAAGTTTCGTTTACCATTTTCATCTCTTCTTTGGTATACCCATTCTCTAAAAACACATCTATTTGTGGTATGGCATTTTTATCTATTGGGTAGGCATAAGCCATGTCGCCTGCTATTCCATTGCGCTCGTTTTCTAATTGTTGAACCGCTTTAACTCCTGTACCCGAAACGCTCTGGTAAGTAGATACCACTACCCTTTTTACCCCATATAATTGATGCAACGGATTTAGTACCATTACCATTTGTATGGTAGAACAATTTGGATTGGCAATGATGTAATCTTCCCTAGTAAGTACATGTGCATTTATTTCTGGCACCACCAACTTTTTATTTGGGTCCATGCGCCATGCCGATGAGTTATCTATGACATAAATACCTGCTTCTGCAAAAACAGGTGCCCATTGTAGGGATGTACCACCACCTGCGCTAAACAAAGCAATTACAGGCTTCTTAGCAATGGCTTCTTCCATACTACAAACTTTTACCTGTGCTCCTTTAAATGAAACCCACGTGCCAACAGATTTACTGCTTGCTACAGGTATCAGTTCTGTTACAGGAAAATTTCTTTCTTCCAACAATTTCATCATTACCGATCCAACAAGGCCAGTGGCACCAACTACTGCTATTTTCATATTTATGCTGCTAGTTATCCTATTTGTAGGATTTAACTTTAGTTCTGGCCAAAATTAATACAAAGCAAAAGTATATGAAAACTAATTTTGAATATGGCTAAAATGATACCCTTTCTTTTTCTCTTACTACACTTAATTAAAGTAAACGCCCAAGTAAGAGAAACCTTTGATGATGGCAACTTCACGGCAAACCCTGTGTGGCAAGGAACTGATAGTTTATTTAAAGTGAATGCCGCTAAACAACTACAATCTGAGGGCAAAAGTTCTCTCACCATAGCAAACTTAGCTACTTCAATTGAAAGCGCCGAAGAGTTGGAATGGGAATTTTGGATGCGCATAAACTTTAATCCAAGCTCGCAAAATAATTGTAGATTCTACCTTTATGCAGATTCGCTTAACTTAATTAGAAGTAGCAACGCATCCTATATTCAATTTGGTGGAAGCACTGGCAACACAGATAGTATTAGCCTTTATCTAATAAAAAATGGTTTCACGCAAGTGCTTATCAAAGGAAGACCAGGCACTTTGAGTAAAACACAAAATCAAGTAAAGGTTAAAGTTATTAAAACAGAAAAACACCAATGGCAACTAGAAGTAGATACCTCACTCACCCAACAAAATTGGATCAGAGAGGGAACTGCTTTTGATAGCAGCAACACCATTGAAGGCTTTATGGGTATTAATTTTAAATATACCATTGGCAACGCTGGCAACCTATTTTTTGATAACTTATACCAAGGCATGGTAAGAAAAGATACTATAGCTCCAAAACTATTAAGTGCAAGGTGGTTAAACAATAGTTTGCTGCGATTGCAATTTGATGAACCTATTCAAACAAATTTGTGCCAACTATCCTCTCCCATTTTTCAAACAGATAGCCTTTACCTTTTAGGAAATGACTTATATGTAAAAATTAACAAGGAAATAAATAGCCCAGCAAGCATTGAAATAACCTTAACAGCTTGTTATGATTTAGTAGGCAACCGTAGCGCAGATACAAGTATTATAATAACTCTTTTTGAACCTAACTTACAAGACATACTCATCACAGAAATATTGGCCGACCCAAGCCCCACAGTTGGTTTACCAGATGCCGAGTATATAGAAATTTATAATAACAGCACCTACCCGGTTTATCTAGATCAATTGCAAATACAGAAAGGTTCAAAATATTATCCCTTTCCATTGAATGAGCAACAACTCTTACCAAAACAGTTTTTAGTGTTACACCAAATAAAAGATAGCAGCTTATTTCAAACAATACATTCGAGAATTGGGATGAGTTTACCCAGCTTAAGCAACGATGGGGATACTATTCTTTTAATAAATAAAACAGGCATGTTGTTACACACCATAAATTATAACCTCAGCAGCTATCAAGATAATTTTAAAAAAGAGGGAGGTTATGCCTTAGAAATGATTCACCCATCTCAAATATGCAAAGGAAATGCTAATTGGACCGCAAGTAAAAGTGCTTTTGGAGGAACTCCTGGGGAAGCCAACTCCTATTGGCAAGACGCGCCAGATAATCAAGGGCCAAAATTATTAAACACACAACTATTAGATAGCCTTAACTTATTTATAGTATTTGATGAAGCCATTACCCAACTTCCTATCTGCACCCAAGAAAGTGTAAATTGTGAAGTAAGTATCCAAGAAAAGGTAATACAACTAAAACTTCCAAAAGCGCTACAACACCAGCAATCTGCCATAATAAATTGCATTAAAATAAAGGATTGCATAGGGAACGAAAGCAATTTAAACATCCCCGTATACTATGCAGAGCAACAAGCACCAACTATGCATCAATTGCTTATCAATGAAATTTGCTTTGATGAAAATCTCAATTCCTATTATCCGAAAGCAGAGTATATTGAGTTGTATAACAACAGTAAATACGCCATTGAACTAAAGAATTTTTCTTTATCAGATGTAAGTGCAACGGCTATCTTAAACAGCTATCTTTTGCTGCCCGATTCATTTCTAATTTTATGTTCAGAAACAAACGCAGCTTCATTCACTGACTTGGCTCCAGTACTAGGGGTTAAGGGATTTCCATCCTTAAGTAGCAGCGACCAATTGAGCTTAAGAAACGCCCAAAATTTGCTACTGCATCAAGTAAATTATGAAGGGACGTGGCTTACTCAAAATTTACAAAAAAATCCAAAGGCAGCCAGTATAGAACTCGTAAACAAGCAATATCCTTGTAGCGGAAAACAGGCCTGGCAACCTTCCTTAAGTCCACTAGGAGGTAGTCCGGGAAAAATAAACTCGGTTCAACACGAAAAAATAGATGCAGCACCACCACTATTACAACTATGGTGTAGCAAAACAATGCAAGAATTGGTGCTTACTTTTAATGAGGCCATAGATAGTAACTTTCACCAAATTCTCTGGAATGGCAACAAAAAAAAATACAAGGTAAATTACCATCAAACCATAAACAGATTGCAAATAAACCTTGCCGAAGAAAATTTACTAGATACTATCTTCACCTTAGAGATTTCGAATATTAAAGACTGCGCCCTGAACACAATGCCTAGTAGAATAATCACTATCATGCCAAGTGAAAAAGCCAAGGAAAGTAGTATTATTATTAATGAAGTACTGTACAATTCTTTTCCTAATCAAGCAGATTTTATTGAACTTTATAATCCTGGAGAAGTACCCATCAACTTAGATAATTTATTGTTAAGTAGAAAGGTAAGTTTAGAAAGCAATTGGACAGAAACTATTAGCCTCTGGGGAGAGGATTATTGCCTTGCTCCCAAACAAGTTTTGGCCTTACATGAACAACCAGAAGCCTTAATGAATACCTATCCCGCCCATGTCAAAGAAGCTATACTAGCGCACCCAATGCTAGCCCTACCAGATGAAGGTGGTTGGTTAATTTTATGCGATAGTAACTTGCAAACCATAGATGAAATGCCCTTTGAAGATAAGATGCATTTCTCCTTATTACACCAAACAGAAGGATATAGTTTAAGCAGATTAAATTCTTTTGAGGCAGGTACCCGCCCAGAAAATTGGGTAAGCACAGCAAGCCAAGCTTCACCCGGTTTGAACCAACCATCCAAAATGAATAGCAATGGCCATGACGCCTTTTATAGCGACCCAAAAAGTGTAAGTCCGAACCAAGATGGCTTCCAAGATTATATCTTCTTTACTTTAACAAACCCAAGCGAAAATCTTTGGACAAAATTAAGTATTCATAATTGGGAAGGTTTAGTGGTAAAAGAGTTTGAACCCTCCTTATTAAATGCACAAAATCCAAGTTTTCGTTGGGATGGCATTAACCAAAAAGGAGAAGTTACCACTGCAGGTCTGTATCAAGCGGTGCTTAAAACACAAGATGAACAAGGCATAAGAAAAGTGTATCGGTGCAGTTTTGCAGTGTTTGATTGAGTTGTTTAATCGTCAAAGATTTAATTCGTTACAACTGTTTTATTTCCCAATAACCTACTTTATCACTTCCTATGCGTTTTATTACTCCTTGATCTTTAAGCTTTTTAATTTTTCGTTTCACAGTACTTAAACTCATTTTCAAACTTTCGCTGATTTGAGTTGCCTTAATATTTTTGTTTCGTGAAATCAACAAAAATACAGGGTCATTTACAGTGTCATTTTGCTCCTTTTCAGTGTCATAATATTGAATGTGCAATTCTCTATTTATGAGTAAATAATTTTCTTTTAGGATCAAATTTGATAAGAAACGTATTAAATACTTGTCACTTTTATGAATTCCTTTAGATAAATCTTCAAAATTAGCTCTAACAAGTGCATTGCGGAAATACCACGAATGCTCTGAGAACAAATTATTACTTACTTCTTTAAAGCCAAGCTTATGTAAATACTTAATTAAAAATATAGCAGCAGTTCTCGTGTTCCCCTCTCCAAAAATATGGATTTGCCATAACCTAGAAATAAATAAGGCAATATGTTCAACGGTTTCGAGCTGGCTTAACCCTTTGTAACTAAATTTTCTTTCTTGTTCAAAATCGTACTCCAACGTTTCCTTTAAGCTTTCGGCACTTCCGTAAAATACTGTTCCACCATTTAAAACCCATTCTTGTTTGGTAATGTTATAATCCCGGATTTTACCAGCGAATTTGTATATACTTTGGAATAATCTTCGATGAATAGATAGGTATTCTGCAGGAGAGAAAGTAAATGTTTGCTCACTTAAGATTTCGGCAATTCGTGCCGAAACTTTGTCGGCCTCTTCTGTGCGATCCTCTGTATTTTGGGCTGGATGAAGCTTATAATAACTATCTAACTTTTGTTTTACCTCCTCAATGGTAATATCGCCCTCTATATTTTCCTTTGCAGTTTGTATCAGATAGTCTGAAGGCCTTAATCCATCAACTAGTTGCAAGCCTATTGCAGTTTTCCATACATTGGCTTTTTCCTTCTTGTTTGGCTCTCCTTGTCTTAAATATTCTTCAAAATTATCCATGGATTATTTCTACTTATGGCTTTCTACTTCTATGTTTTTAAAACTTCCGCAATACAAAGCTTGAACCAATATTACTTAGGATGAGTAAAACAAGCATTACACCCACTACCCAATCGCCATTTTTTGCATAATAAGTTTGGCCGCGTAAAAGTGGAACATCTGCTTTAAAGGCGGCTTCTTTCCAATACGCTGTTGCTTGCAGAACATTTCCCTTTTCATCAATTACAGCACTAATACCTGTGTTGGCAGAACGTACCAAATACCTTCTATTTTCTATGGCGCGCAACCTGCCAAAATCAAAGTGTTGCCTGTAGCCTGGCGTATTGCCCCACCAGCCATCATTGGTAACAATACAAAGCACATCTGCACCTTTGTTAACATAGCTCGAAACATAAGCGCCAAACACACTTTCGTAACAAATGATAGGAGCTAATTGTACATGCTTAGAAAAGCCAAAATTTCTACTCTC
The DNA here is from genome assembly GCA_018883485.1 of Bacteroidota bacterium. Lineage (GTDB taxonomy): Bacteria > Bacteroidota > Bacteroidia > UKL13-3 > UKL13-3 > B1. Next base: position 9,424 of record VEQB01000017.1, on the reverse strand, counting down.
TGGGTCGGAACTTAAACTACCCGAAGTACCCCCTAAATCTATGGCATATTTTTCTATAAAACCAAATAAATAAGGATAAGGCATTTTCTCTACTCCAGGAACTAACTTACTTTTATGATAAACCTGAATGCTATCTCCTCCATTGGTGCAAAAAGCCGCGTTATAAGAATTATACCAAAGCTCGGTATCTCTAACTTTTCTAGAAGTAACAGCGGGCTTCTCTTTTTGGGCAAATAATTTATAAGAATCCATGCCACCTACAACGGTTACTCCTGGGTGCGCTTTTAAGAAAGCATGCAACAATTGAAACAATCCTTCTTGTATTAAATTATTTTCTTCTAAGCCTCCTTGCAATGCGGTTTCTGGCAATAAAATAAACTGTGTTTGCGAATCCATAACGGTTTCTGCCAACTGCAACATGCGGCGCAATTGCTCATCTGGGCTCATACCCTCAAACTTGTCTTTGTAGGGGTCGATATTTGGTTGCACAACCACAAACTTTGCACTAGGTGTTTGTGTTGGAACTACATATAAATTTTGAACGTAATACGAAGCAAAAACAGGCATCAATACATAAAAAAACAAAGCGTTAACCCACCTGCCTCTTTGTGCATTTAATGTTTTAGCTGTCCAAGCTTCGTATAATTGAAACAACTTAATATTAAGTGCCAATATCCAAATACTTCCACCTAACACACCTGTTATCTCGTACCACTGAACTAACTGAGGTAAATAACTAAATACATTTCCTAATATGAGCCAAGGAAAGGCAAGGTCCCAATGAAATTGCAAGTACTCGGCTAAAATCCATAAACAAGCAAAATACAAGAGATTCTCTCTTCCATTTTTCCTATTGCGGTTATGATAAAATAAAAAAGGTAAAACCAATGGTAAACTATTAATTATAAAAGCCGCAACAGCCCCACCTTCACTAGCATTCCAAATCCACCAAACACTTCCAACATTCCAAAGCAACAAAGCAAACCAAGTATAGAGTGTTACCCATAACTTTGAATTTTCTTGCTCTGCCCTAATCTTTTTTTCTAAAATAAATAAAGGAACTAATCCAATAAAAATACTTGGCAACACATAAAGGTTTTGCCAAGCCAGGCTCATTAGTACAGCCGAACTTAAACTTAGCAAGCCATAGCTCGCGTGTTTATACTTTACCTTCAACAACAAGAACAAATTCTCCTTTTATGGGGTGGGTTTCAAAATGTAAAATCAACTCTTGCAAAGTACCATTAATGGTTTCTTCATATAACTTAGTGAGCTCTCTGCTAACGCTACATCTCCGGTCTAAGCCAAGTACCTCCGAAAGTTGTTGTAAGGTTTTTAGAATACGGTGCGGACTTTCATAAAACACTAAGGTACGTTTTTCTAAGGCAAGCGCTTGCAAGGCAGTTTGTCTTCCTTTTTTCTCTGGTAAAAAACCTAAGAAAGAAAAGGAATCAGACGGTAGGCCACTTTTTACCAATGCAGGAACAAAGGCGGTAGGGCCGGGTAAACATTCTACCTTAATACCTGCCTTAAGGCATTCTCTAACCAATAAAAACCCAGGGTCGCTAATAGCAGGCGTTCCTGCATCACTGGCTAGTGCGAGCATTTTTCCTTGGTTCAACTCAGAAATTAAATGCGCAATTTGCTTATGCTCGTTATGGGCATGGTAACTCCATAAAGGCTTACTAATACCCAAATGATGCAATAGCTTTCCCGTTACACGAGTATCTTCGGCTAAGACTGCATCGGCTTCTTTAAGCATACGTATAGCCCTAAGCGTAATATCTTCTAGGTTTCCGATGGGAGTTGGAATAAGTATTAATTTACCAGCTTGCATAGAATAAAATACAAATAAACATGTATGCGGTTAAATTTAAATGGTAATTAAAGCGCTAGCGTCTCATTGAGCCTTCTTTAATTTTCTATCATTTCTAATAGAATTAATTACTGGCACACTTGTAACTACAATAAAACCAATGATAATATAGTTTAGATAATCTAAAGCATTTGGGAATATTTTTCCTACGTAATAGCCTGCAGTTACGATGGTAAGTGGCCACAAGAATGCACCCACTATATTAAACATAAAGAATACGATAGGCCTAACTTTTACAATACCTGCCAATATAGGCGCAAAGGTTCTTACTATGGGTAAAAAGCGGCCGAGTACTAAGGCAACGCCACCATATTTTTTATAGAAAACCTCTGCTGTAATTATATATTGTTTCTTAAAAAACAGTGTATCCTTTCGTTTATATAAAGCTTCCCCTGTTTTATATCCAAAGAAATAACCGGCATAATAACCTCCTATAGCTGCAAGACCAATATATAGAATGAGGTGCTCTAGGCTAACATCTAAAACACCCACTTCTGGATAGGCAAGTAATCCGGCGGTGAATAAGAGAGAATCTCCTGGCAAAAAAAAGCCAAAGAAAATACCATTCTCCAAAAAAATGATGATTAACAGAAGCGCTAAGCCTCCAAATCGAATGAGTTCTTCAGGTTTAAACAAATCCCAGATGCTATCCAAAATATTTAGTTTAGGTGTTTTACAAATTAAACCTAAATAGGTAGATAAAAAAATGATTTAAACTTAGAACAGACAATTAGTTTCTAAAACCTATTTGGCCTTTTCCCTTTTCTACTATTTCGGCTTTATGCAAAACCTCTGTTTTCATTTTCTCCTTGTGCTGTTCTAATTCAGATGCTAAGCGATTATCTGTAATACCCAGCATTTGAATGGCGAGCAACCCAGCATTCTTAGCATTGTTGATTGCTACCGTAGCCACAGGAACTCCTCCGGGCATTTGAACGATAGAAAGCAAAGAATCTAAGCCAGATAGGGTTTTAAGTTGAACCGGAACCCCAATTACAGGCAGTGTGGTGATAGCCGCAACCATACCAGGCAAATGTGCCGCACCTCCTGCTCCTGCAATTATCACATGTAAGCCTCTTTCTCTGGCTTCTTTAGCATAGGTTACCATGCGCTCGGGTGTGCGATGGGCAGAAACAACGGTGATTTCGTAAGGAACAGAAAACTCATCCAAAACCTGTGCAGCAGCTTTCATCACTTCAAGGTCGCTATCAGACCCCATAATAACACCTACCTTTGGCTTTTTCATACCGATTCTTCTTCAGACTCCCCAACTTCGGGCGTAATGCCTTCCATAAGGTTTCTAATATCTTGCAGCTCTTCTCTATTATATTTATTGCTATAATCAGCTAGCAAATCTATAAAGTAAGCTATATTCTCTTGCGCATTGCTTTCCTCTAAATACATAAAAGTATATGCGCCATTTGCCTCAATGTCCTCATAAGCTAATCTTATCATTTTTACCAAACCCGGCTCCGTTAGATTTGCTTTAAAGTGATCGCGTAACTCTTTTAATAAAGTTACAACTAATTCGTAATTAGGGTTTTTAACTGCACAAGCAGCTTTCAACTTTTCTATTATTTCCTTCATATAAGTATATTCTTGGGCGAAATTAATCTTTTCTAGTAAAATAACTCTTCTATTATTAGTCAATCAAACTAGCTAAGAATTATACAAAAAAAGCAATTATTTGTGACTATCGGTTAATTAATTATTTTATTAGTATTAAACCTAGCTTAAAAGTAATTCCAAGCTTTCATAACCTAATTCTTTATGCTTGTGAAAATTATGCAAATAGACAAAAATATTATCAACAACATGTCAAATGAACATCTGTTGAAGAAAAAAATAATAATCTTAATTTATAAATTTTTTAAGCGGAGGCTTGCTGGTCTATGATGTTTTGGACCAATTCTTTATACTTATTTAATACCACACTTTTAGATACACATCCAACATACTTGCCCTGGCTAGCCACTGGCACATAAAAAATGGCGGGATTTTCTTCTAATAAAGAAAGCAGCTGATGCAATGAAAAGGAAGCCTCTGCACAAATCACAGAATTCTGCATGAGGTCTTTAACCGCCAACTTATCGTATAACTCTGTTTTAAATAAATAAGGCCTAATATCTCCCATACTTAATACACCAATTAGTTGGCCATTACGTTTAACCACTGGAAACACGTTTCTATTGGTGCCAGCAACTACTTGAGTTAATTTTCTTAAACTATCATCTGGCTGTAATACTGGGAAGCTTGTATCTAAAATAGACATTATACTTACAGTGCTCAACAATTCAACATCTGGAGATTGCTGCAAATAACCGCTTTGTGCTAATCTTTTGGTGTAAATTGAGTTAGGTTCAAACAGCCTTGTAATAAAAAAACTACCTGCAGAAACAATCATTAATGGTACCAATAAAGTATAACCACCTGCCACCTCTGCTATCATAAATATTCCTGTTAAAGGAGCGCTAAGAACCCCACTTAAAACTCCAGCCATACCAGCAACTACAAAGTTCAACTCGTTAATGTGAGTCCAGCCCAACAAATTCATACCCCGGGAGAATAGAAGCCCGCATAATGCCCCAATAAATAAAGACGGCGCAAAAATACCTCCATTACCTCCTGCGCTTACAGTAAGCCCTGCTGCAATTGGTTTCAATAACAAAGTGCCCAGCACAAAAGTTAAAAAAATAGTATCATAACCAAAGTTACTTTGTAGAGCAATGCCACGCATGTAAGCGTCAAATTCCTTGTTTAAAATTTGATTGATAACAAAATAACCCTCTCCATATAAAAGCGGTGAAACCAAAATTAAAGCGCCAACGATTAGTCCTTGAACTATGGCTTTGTTATATTTTAGTTTAACATTATTAAACCGCGTTTCTAAACCATAAATAACTCTTATGGTGTACACAGAAAAGAGGGCACAGATTATGGCCAAAACAATATAATAAGGAATGGCCTCTATTTGCCAAGTTTGGGCTGTAAAACTAATAATTTGTGAGGTATAGAATATATTACTAATTACAGAAGCCGTAGCCGAAGCAATAAGTAAAGGAACAAATGCAGGCACAGCCACACGTCTTAAAATAACCTCTAAGGCAAAAATAACTGCACCAATTGGGCAATTAAAAATGGCAGAAATACCTGCACTTGCGCCGCAGGCCAATAACAAATTTCTATCATTTTCGCTCAAAAAAAAACGGCTTGCTAAGTTTGAACCAATGGCCGAACCGGTTGCTGCAATAGGGGCCTCAACCCCAACAGAACCACCAAGACTTACGGTAAAAGCACTCGTGATTAAGTGGGCATAACTATGAAATAATTCTATCTTCCCCTTTTTATAGTTCACTTTGTAAATAACTGCCGCTAACCCCTTTTCAAAGTTCTTATTGCGCAAAGCATGTTTAACAAACAAAAGTGATAAGAGTATACCCACCAAAGGAAGAAATAAATTTGCAAAACTTAACTCCAACAAACTGGTATTTAAAAGTAGTGATTCTATAAAATGAATAAACCATTTTAAGCAAATGGCCGCAAAACTTACTACTATTGCAACCACAACACTCGCCAAAATTAAAAAGTTCTGGTTACTAATATACTGGTTTCGCTGTTTAAGAAATTTATAAACAGGATACTTAAGTAGAAAGCGAATGTGTTTAAATTGCCAACGCATGAAGCAAACAAAAGTACACTATTTTTTAATATGGCTGAAAGCACTTCGCTTAAGAACCCTTTTTCTTTCTTTAGCTTGCATCTGGGGAGGTTTATTTGCTGTGCAACTTACCCAAGACTTAAACACCCCTATCACTATATTTACTTTGCTCACAGCGCTATGCTTACAAATTCTTTCTAACCTAGCCAACGACTATGGAGATAGTATTCATGGGGCCGACCATGCCGGCAGAAAAGGACCAAGTAGAGCGGTTCAAAGCGGAGCCATTAGCGCCAAGGCCATGAAAAATGCAATGATACTTACTGCCGTATTATCTTTTGTAAGTGGCTGTTGCTTGTTAGCCTTTGCCCTTCCTGTAATTGGCAAAATGGGTGTGCTTAGTTTATTGGGAATTGGAATAGTTGCTATTATAGCTGCCATTGCCTATACCAATGGCAAAAGACCCTATGGATATATGGGTTTGGGCGATATCTCTGTTTTTATCTTCTTTGGCATAACCGCGGTTGCCGGAACACAATATTTACAAACAGCAAGCCTAAGCAAACAAACCTGGCTTTTGGCTATTGCTTACGGTTGCATGGCTACTGGTGTTTTACACCTTAACAATATGCGCGACCGTATTTCGGACAAAGAAGCTGGCAAAATTAGTATTGCGGTGCTTTTAGGTTTTTTAGGTTCAAAAATATATTACAGCTTTTTATTGCTAGCTCCAATTGCTTGCTTCACATTACTCTTTATACTAGAAAACTACCCACCAAAAGCCAGTGTTCCAGTTACCTTCTTAATAACCCTCAACCTATTTGCTGCGTGGCGTGTTAAAGAACTTACCCAATTCGACCCCTTGTTAAAGTATCTTTCTTTAAGCACCTTTAGCATAAGTTTAACCTTACAACTTTTCTTGAGTTTAGGATGATACATTTTCGCTACTTTAAACATGAATTGCAATTTGCTTTTGACGCCAAAACTTCGAGAGGTGCCATTAAAACGCATGCTGCATACATTATAGAAGCAAGTGATTATGCTAATCCTATGCGTATAGGGTATGGAGAAGCTTCTCCTTTACATGGGTTAAGTATAGATGCGGTGCCAGAATTTGAAAGACACTTAGTATCCTTCTTGAACCAATTAAACGAAGGCGTTCCAGTTGAACTATTGATGTTAGCCGATTTTCCTTCAATTCGTTTTGGCATAGAAACTGCCTTATTGGATTTACAAGAAGGTGGTAAAAGAATTTTGTTTAACTCAGAATTTACGCGTGGTAAGGCAATTCCAATTAATGGTTTAGTATGGATGAATGCGCTTGAACCCATGTTGCAAGAAGCACAAGAAAAAGTGAACCAAGGTTTTGATTGTATCAAATTTAAAATTGGGGCACATGATTTTGATGCTGAATGCAGGATGCTTGAAAAGTTTAGGAAAACTAATAGCCCCTCTAAAATACAAATAAGGTTAGATGCTAATGGCGCATTTACAGCCGATGACGCCCTCGCTAAATTAAAAGAGTTGAACAGATTTGAAATCCATTCAATAGAGCAACCGATTGCACCCAAACAATTTGATACTATGGCTAAGTTATGCAAAGATGGATCCATTGCTATTGCATTAGATGAGGAACTAATTGGTATAAAAACTAAGGAAGAAAAAGATGCTTTGCTAAAATTACTTAAGCCTGCATTTATCATTCTTAAACCTACCCTTATTGGGGGCTTAGCCATGGCCAATGATTGGATACAAATTGCTGAGAAATTAAATATTAATTGGTGGTCTACCTCGGCCTTAGAATCTAATATTGGTTTAAATGCCATTGCCCAATGGGTTGCTACCAAAGCTTGTAGATTGCCTCAAGGCCTTGGCACTGGAGCCTTATACCTAAATAATTTTGATTCGCCTTTAATTGTAAAAAATGGGCATCTTTATAGCACAGAAAATAAACTTTGGAAAATTGAACGTTCACCAATGAAGGAGCATGAATAAAGAAAAAAAACGTTTACTTCAATTTATTCTGTTAGATATGCTAACCAGCATTTTACTAATAGCAATTTTGCTAAAGAGTAAGGGCATGGCTTGGCCAATACTATTTATAATTCCCAAAACCATTGTATTGTATTTATTTTATAAGGTAAAGGAAGAACCTCCTAAAATCATTAAGGCTCCTGAGGCTCCTAGTGATGCAAAATTTTTAGCCTTTATGCATAACCACAAAGATGCGGTATGGTGTGTTGATGCTAATTTTAAACTTACCCACTTCAATGATATTTTTGGAGATTTATACAAAAGTTTTTGGAAAAAAGAAATCCGTATAGGACAAACTATTCTGCTTCCAGATAGTAAGCATGGCATTTATAAACTTTGGAATGGCTGGTATGTAAAAGCTTTAAAGGGTGAAGCATTTTCCTTTAATTTTGAGTATGATTTTAAGGAAGGAAAAAAATATTTCAAAGTTAACTTCACGCCTTATTTTCAAAGCGATGGAACAACTGGAATTATAGCAAATGCAAATGACTATACCCAAAGGAAAATAGAATCAATCCTAAAGGATCAACAAATTGAATTTTTAAATAAACTTATCTCGCATTTGCCTCTAGGTATCTTTGTTAAAAACGTTAAACAAGGCCTTACCTACACTTTATGGAATAAAGAATTAGAATACATCTTTGGCATTGAACAAAGCCTTGTTATTGGCAAAACAGATGAAGAAGTTTTTAATGAGGGGGGCGAAATAAAACGATATACCCAAATAGACAAAATGATTATTAAGGACAAAGAACCTATTCTCATTCAAAAACTAAATATAGAAAAAGGGGAGTCTGCCATCATTGTTAAAACGTATAAAATTCCAATACTGGATGCCCAGGGTGAGGTTAAGTTAATATTGGGAATTGTAGAAGATATTACCGATGCCATTAAGCAGGAGCAAGAATTAGAAAATGCCAGCAAGAGATGGAATTACGCCTTATCTGGAAGTAGAGATGCGGTATGGGATGTTAACTTGATTACAGATGAAAGTTTTTTCTCCCCTACCTTAAATGAAATTTTAGGCTATAAATCTTTTGAAACCATTCCTTATCGCTGGGAAGAAATGGTACATCCAGAAGATATAAAATCAGCTTGGAAACAGTTTGTAGATCACCTAGAAGGGAAAACGCATTTCTATGAGCAAGAATACCGCATGCTCAAAAAAGATGGCTCGTATATTTGGATTTTAGACAGAGGTAAAATTGCAGAAACGGATGCTGAGGGAAATCCTACTAGAGTTATTGGCACCTTTAGCAACATTGATTATCGCAAAAAATTAGAGGAAGAATACAAAATAACTCTGGAAAAAGCAGAGGAAGCCAATATATCCAAAAGCCTATTCTTATCTACTATGAGTGATGAAATTAGAACACCCATGAATGGTGTGATAGGGATTATAAATTTACTCTTAAGCGAAAATCCTAAAAGGGAACAAAGAGAAAACTTAAATGCCTTAAAATATTCTGCCAATAACCTCATGTATTTGCTTAACAACATTCTAGATTTTAGCAAAATAGATGCGGGCAAAATGGATATTGAAACTAGCAGTTTTAACCTAATAGAGTTGGTTCAAAACATCCTTAAATCTTTTGCTGGAAGCGCCAATGAAAAGAAATTAAAGTTGCAACTTAAAACTAGCAATAATATACCAGCTAGTATTTTTGGAGATGTTACCCGCTTAAGTCAGATTTTTGGCAACCTAATTTCCAATGCCATTAAATTTACATCAGAAGGTCAAGTTACAGTAGAACTGCTTACCCAAAAAATAAACGAAGAAGAAATTAGTGTTCAATTTAATTTTAAGGATACCGGAATGGGCATTGAGGAGAACTACCTTCCACAAATATTTGAGC
>VEQB01000291.1 GCA_018883485.1 Bacteroidota bacterium | reverse complement strand
TCGCTAAGCTTGTTCTTAACAAAATTGTAGTTTTCGGGTTGAAGATACTTGGTAGATAAATCTTCTAGTTCAGATTTTAATCCATACAAGCCTAAACGGTGTGCAAGCGGTGCATATACATAAGCAGTTTCGGAGGCAATTTTTAGTTGCGACTTAGCGCTCATGCTATCTAAGGTGCGCATATTGTGCAGCCTATCTGCTAATTTTATTAAAATTACCCTAACATCATCACTTAAGGTAAGCAGCATTTTCTTGAAGTTCTCTGCTTGTATGCTACGGTCGGGTTGGTCGAATACCCCAGAAATCTTGGTGAGCCCATCAATGATACGAGCTACTTTTTCGCCATACTTTAACTGAATAAGGTCTAAGGTGATTTCGGTATCTTCTACGGTATCGTGCAAGAGTGCACAAATAACAGAGGTAACTCCCAGCCCAATTTCTGCAGCACAAATTTGAGCCACTGCCAAGGGATGAAAAATATAGGGTTCGCCGCTTTTACGACGCATATTTTTATGTGCTTTCAAGGCAAGTTGAAAGGCAGAACGAATTTGGGCCTTATCTTCTTTGCTTAAGTTTCTTCTAATGCTTCTGAGCAGTTGCCTATAAGCTTTAACTATTTCTTTGTTTTCTTGTTCTGTATTAGACTCCTTAAGCACCATTAGATTTCAGCGTGGTTTCTCCAAAAATAGTTTTTAAATGGTTTAAACCAAAATACATTGGTTTACTTGCTAACACAACTAATACAAAGAAACGCCACTCGACTTTGCTCCTTTTAAGCCTTTAACAAGAAAGTAAATTAAAAAAACATTTTTTAAATAATATTTCTATATTTGCCGTCCCTTAAACAAGGAAAAGCGCATGTGGCGTAATTGGTAGCCGTGCCAGACTTAGGATCTGGTGCCGAGAGGCGTGGGGGTTCGAGTCCCTCCATGCGCACAACAAGCAGCATTGCTGCAAATCAGATAAGACTGACTATGAATGTCGGTCTTATTTGTTATTAAGTGATTGATAATTAGAAGAGATGAACGTAACATTCGAAAAAAAAGACGCCTTAACAGGTACCATTTCAGTTCAAATTAGCCCTGCAGATTACCAGGCTAACTATGACAAAAGACTAAAAGATTATAGTAAAAAAGCCAATGTTCCAGGATTTCGTGCTGGCCACGCTCCTAAAGGAATGATTGAAAAAATGGTTGGAAATAGTCTGTTGTTAGAAGAAATTAACCAGTTAGCTTCTAAAGGACTTTTCGATTATATCGAAGAACATAAACTTGCAATTTTGGGTCAACCCGTAATGAACGATGACACCAAAATAGATGAGTTAAATAAAAACGCAGATTACAATTTTGGTTTTGATATTGGCCTAACGCCAGAGATTGACTTAAATATTAGTGCTGCCGATAAATTTACCCGCATTTCTGTGGAAGTAACGCCTACTATGATTGATGAGGAAGTAGAGCGCATGACTAAGCGTTTTGGCGAACTTACCGATGTAGAAGAAGTTGGTGAAAATGACATGATTTATGTTGGCCTTACCGAATTAAATGATGCTGGAGAAATTTTGGAAGGCGGCGTTGCGGCAGATAGTGTTCCTATTGCAGTAAATACCATAAAGAATGAAGCCCTAAAAGCTGAACTTTTAGGTTTAAAGAAAGGCGCATCACTTAAAGTAAATATATATGCCTTATTTGATAACAACGAGTTAGAAATGAGCCATGCTCTAGGTATTCAAAAGCAAACTGTGGCCGACCTTAGCCCAGATTTTACTTTAGAATTAAAGGAAATTAAGCGCACAGAGAAATCTGAATTGAACCAAGAATTCTTTGATAAGATTTATGGAGAAGGCGTTGTAAAAAGTGAAGAAGAATTAAGAGAAAAAATAAAAGCAGAGGTTCAAGCATACTTTGACCAACAAGGCCAGCATTTGCTAGAGCATGAGCTGTTTGACAAATTAGTTGAGAAGCACAATATTAACTTACCAGATGCCTTTTTAAAGCGTTGGTTAATAGATAGACATGGCGATAAGTTTAACGAAAATAATGTGGATGCCGGTTATGCCCCAGAAGCCAATTATTTACGTAACCATATTTTAGAAGAGAAAATTTTGAGTGCTGCAGGTATAAAGGTAGAAGAAGCAGACATTAAAGAGGCTGCAATGAACTATACCAAAAGTATGTTTGGAGCTTATGGAAACCAAGGCTTAAGTGATGAGTTATTAATGAGTATTATTGAGCCTCAATTAAAGAAGGAAGATTTTAGAAGCAGAATGATTAATGTATCGGTAAGAAATAAAGTAAACCAATACATTTTAGATACGGTAACTATTGAAACCACTTTGGTAAGTACAGAAGAATTTAACCGCATTATTCAAGAGCACAATAGCAAGCACCACCAACATGCTCATGAAGAAGAGCATGCCTAGTTGAACCAAAATTTAACGCAAAAAAAAGAGGCTTTCAAATTTGAAAGCCTCTTTTTTTATGCTCTTATCCAAGAGAACCTAAACACTTCATCACTTGGTTTAGCTCTTTCTGCAATTCGTGCTAATCTAATGGGTAGGTTCATTAAGAAATCTCTAGCTTTCTCTCCATTTTCTTGCAAGTTTCTAACATTTTCAATATCCCAATCTGAAAGTAGGTTTTTAATTAAATCTACATAATCCATAGAAGTATAAACACCCAATCTTTGGGCAGCCATGCTAAAATTTGAATACAAATTAGTTGTACCTCCAAGTTCTTTTATGCATTGGGCAGGCATAACAATTTTCTTGCGCATCATATCTTCAAAGGCAAGCATTAATTCATTGGCATCAATTTCTAAAATACGCTTTACAAAAGATTTGTAAGCTTTTGCATGGCGGGCTTCATCTGCCGCAACTAAGCCACAAAGTTTAGACAACAAATTGTTACCATCTTGCTTTGCAAAGGTTGCTACCCTTCTATGCGAAATATTTGTAGCCATTTCTTGGAAGCTAGTATAAATAAAATTTCTGTATGGGTCTGAACCAGCGCCATTATCAAAGCCTTCTGAAATTAGATATTGCGTACTAGCTTCAAAAGCGCGCATATCAATTCTACCGCAAAGGTAAAGATAGCGGTTAAGGGCATCGCCATGTCGGTTTTCTTCGGCCGTCCAAGAACGCAGCCACTTCATCCAAACATTATTGTTGTATTGGTCTACCCCAGTAAGTCCAGCCAACCAAGTTTCATAAGTAGGCAATGCCTCTTCGGTAATGGTATCGGCCACCAAAACTGCCATTAAATCATAAGAATGGTTTTGAGCCATCTCTTGAATAGACTTTAAATCTTCCACAAAAGTTGCGTCTGAGGTAAGGGGCAATAGCTCTGAGGCTTGCCAGTTTTCCTCAATAGGATTTAAGTAGTTGGTTATGTCAGACTCTATATCTTTACCAATGAAGTTCATCACTTCAATTCTGCTTGGTGTTAACGAAAGTGTACTCATAATTTTGGGTAAAGGTAAGGTTTCTATTTAAGTTATCTAAAATTTACCTGTAGATTTGACTTTTATCATACAAATGCGTCCTTCTTTTATAAATATTCATAGTCATTTTAGGCC
>VEQB01000290.1 GCA_018883485.1 Bacteroidota bacterium | reverse complement strand
GAACTAAGCTTAATGCCAATACACCCAGCGCAAGCCAAAGCATTTTTATGCTATTGGCAAGTTGTTTATGAAAATTAGTTGACATCTGTGGCTAAAGAAAAATTTAATTAATGAGGAAGTTTTTCTCTAACAAAACCATATACCCAAGTGCCTGCAATGGCACTTAGCAAAGTAACAGCAATTACAGTTGCTCCACTTCCAATTTGTGCAAATAAAGGCCCAGGGCAAGCGCCAGTTATAGCCCAACCTAATCCAAAAAGAAGCGAGCCATAGATATTGCCTTTGTTAAACTCTTTTGGATGGAATACAATGGTTTCGCCGTAAATAGTTTTAATGTTAAATCTTTTAATAATTTGAACCGATATTAAGCCAACAACTACGGCACTACCAATTATTCCATACATGTGAAAGGATTGCAACCTAAACATCTCTTGTATTCTAAACCAACTGATGATTTCGGCCTTCACAAAAATAATCCCAAAGGCTAAGCCAACGGCAAGGTATTTTAAGTTGTGGTACCACTTGTGTTCTAGCACACTTTCGTTAACACACATAGCATCTTGCTCTCTTAAAAGCAAGTCAGTATCTATTGTTTCTGTTGTGTTTATATTTAAATTTTGCATGGTATTAAAGATTAAGAATAAAAGGAAGTATAAAATTAGCCATTAAAAAACCACCTGCCATAAAGCAACAGGTTGCTACTAAAGAAGGCCATTGTAAGGTGCTTAAGCCCATAATAGCGTGCCCGCTGGTACAACCACCTGCATAGCGTGTTCCAAAGCCTACCAAAAACCCGCCAATAACCATCATTATAAAACCTTTGAGGGTAAAGAGATTTGCCCAAGTAAATAGTTCATTGGGTACCATGCCACTGTAATCTGTAATGCCATAATCTTTTAATTCTTCTGCCAAGGCCGGGCTAACACTAACAGGTAAATCATTTCCTAATAAACCCATGGCTACTATGCCTCCTAAAAAAATACCTGCCACAAAAAACAAGTTCCATATTTCTTTTTTCCAATCGTATTTAAAGAACTTAATATTACCTGGAATACAGGCGGCACAGATATGGCGCATAGAAGAACTAATACCAAAACTTTTATTACCAATTATAAGTAATGTTGGTACGGTTAATCCTATAAGCGGCCCAGCCACATACCATGGCCAAGGCTGCGAAATCCATTCTAAAATTGTCATCTGCCCAACAATTAATTACAGGTTACATTTTGCCAAGGTCCTAGGTTTTCTACCTGTTTTATACCGGATCCTTCTAACATGTTTTTTGCAGAACCTGCGCGAGCGCCACTTCTGCAAACTAAAACCACTTTATCATAGGCTTTTAGTTCTTCTATCTTGGAGGTCAATTGGTCTAAAGGCATATTTACAGAACAATCTGCATGGCCATCATATTGCCATTCATTTGGTGTGCGTACATCTACTATAATTGTTTTCATTTTTTTGTTTGTTATTAATGCAATGCCATGCCATGCAATGCCATGCCATGCTACGTAATATTTATTTTAATACTTTACTTTGGCAAACAAAATTTGTTTTAGGGATATTTGTTTTTGCAATGGCATTAAATCCCCCATCCACTTCTGTGAAGTTTCTGTAACCTCTAGCTTGCAAAATACTGGCGGCAATCATACTGCGGTAACCACCTGCACAATGTAAAAAGAAATGCTCTTCTGGATTGATATCTTTAACCCAATCATTAATAAATGCTAGGGGTTTGCTATATGCTTCTGCTACATGCTCAGCAGCATATTCGCTTTCTTTGCGCACATCCACTACTACACTTTCTCCAATCTTTACTTGAGAAGCAAAAGTATCGGCGTTGATCCTATTCACTGTATCCGCTTCTTTGCCACTAGCTTTCCAAGCTGCAAAACTTCCGGCTAAATGTCCAACTACATTATCAAAACCAACTCTGCTTAAACGGGTCACAGCTTCTTCTTCTTTACCTAAATCTGTTACCAATAAAATAGGTTGTTTTACATCTACAATCATAGCGCCTACCCATGGTGCAAAATCTCCATTTAAGCCAATATTTATACTTTGTGGTACATAGCCAAGGTAGAATTCTGAAGCGGCACGGGTATCTAAAATTAAAGCACCACTTTCTTCTGCCGCAGCTTCAAATGCTGCTGGAGATAAGGCCCGCATGCCATTGTTTAAAACGCTTTCAAAGCTCTCGTAACCTTTTTTATTCATGGCTACATTCATTCCAAAGTATCCTGGAGGTGGCAATAAACCATCTGTTACTTCTTTCACAAATTCTTGTTCGGTCATGTCGGCACGCAAGGCATAATTATTCGCTTTCTGCTCGCCAATAGTACTTACCGTTTCTTTGCTCATATTTTTGCCACAAGCAGAACCAGCGCCATGCGCAGGATATACAATAACATCATCTGCTAAGGTCATAATTTTGTTACGTAGCGAATGAAACAAAGTAGCAGCCAATTGTTCTTGCGTCATTGATGCCGCCTTTTGTGCTAAGTCTGGTCTACCAACATCACCTATAAATAAAGTATCTCCACTAAAGATAGCATGGTCTTTACCTTGGGCATCTTGCAATAAATAGGTAGTACTTTCCATGGTGTGGCCAGGCGTATGTAATGTTTTTATTTTAAGGTCGCCAATCTCAAATATTTGCCCATCTGTGGCCACAATACAATCAAATTCTGGCTTAGCTGTAGGGCCATAAACAATTGCAGCACCAGTTTTTTTGCTTAAGTCTAAATGCCCACTTACAAAATCGGCATGAAAATGTGTTTCAAATATGTATTTTATTTTAACACCATCTTTTGCTGCACGGTCTAAATAAGGTTGTACTTCTCTTAGTGGGTCTATAATTGCTGCCTCACCGTTACTGGTAATGTAATAAGCACCTTGCGCCAAACATCCTGTATAAATTTGTTCTATTTTCATATAATATATTTTATTTTGTTTTGATTAATTAAACACGAATTTGCAAAAGAAGTTCGGTTAGTTTTGTTACAAATGTTACACCCGACTTATTTAGGTTCAAACACTTATAAAAAAAGCTCTTTGGCAATGATATAAACACCCATAATTAGCACAAACCAACCAAAGCCTGTTTTAAGTTTAGCACCATCCATTTTCTTAGATAAATAAATGCCTCCAAATATGCCAATTACCGCGGCTAGGGTAAAGAAGGTTAAGAGTGTCCAATCAATGGCTAACCCAGATTGAATATCTCCAATGAAACCGAACAAAGATTTAATAGCAATAATAAATAAAGAAGTACCCACAGCTAATTTCATGGGCATTTTAGCCATTAGCACCAAGGCTGGAATAATTAAGAATCCACCACCAGCGCCAACTAGTCCAGTTAAAATACCCACCACACTTCCTTCTAATAATATCATTGGATAATTATATACTCTTGGTCCATTTTCGTCTATCTCCTCTTTCTTTTTGCTAGGTTTTATCATAGAGTAGGAGGCCATTAACATTACAACGGCAAACAATAACATAAGCGCAATAGGTTTGGTAATTTCAAAACCAGCCACACTTCCAAGACTAGCGGGTATAAAGGGAACCAACCACATGCGTGTGGCATACACGGCAAT
>VEQB01000289.1 GCA_018883485.1 Bacteroidota bacterium | reverse complement strand
GCCGCCAGCAGATCCTAATTTTATACCCGATGACACTACGCATCTAAAAGCAGGCGATAAAGTATCACACCAAAGATTTGGAAGAGGAGAAGTAAACTTAATAGAAGGAACAGCAGATAACAGAAAAGCAACTATTGACTTTACCGAGCATGGGAGAAAAGTATTGGTGCTTAAATTTGCAAAACTCAAAATAGAATAAGTATAAAATTATTCAACTACCTCAAATTGCTGCTATCAGCGGTAAGACATTGGTTTGAAGCCATGGATGCAATAGCCTATTCTAAAAAGGAAAGATGGCATATTTTTAAAGTACTTTTATACTTACGTTTTAAAGAAATTGGAGGTAGGAGTAATGAAGTTATTAACGCCAATATATTTGGCTTTAAAGTGCATGCCGAGAAATACTTACAAAATCACGCATCCTCATTTGCCCATATTTAACAACTTATTAGGGAGTAACAACATAAAATAGAAGGTGATACTTCTAAATTTTCTTATTGGTTAAAGGTATTTGAAGGCTTAGGATTTTGAATAAAATATGAAAACGAACTGCAGAAATCAGGGTGATTTCCAAGCCATCGAAATACATTTTTACTGCAATTGAAGTATTTTTTTATGCAATTCCATTACTTGTGGGATGAGCAAGTGTAAACCATCATTCTTAATTATAAAATTAGCCCGCAACAGCTTTTCTTCCTCTGATATTTGCTTGGCCATTCTGGCAAGTATGGCCTCTTTAGTAACTCCATCTCTTGCCATACTTCTTTGCAAACGTATTTCTTGCGGACAAGTAACCAAAATAATCTTATCCAATTTTTTATACGAACCACTTTCGTAAAGCAAAGCAGCTTCCTTTAAAACATATGGTGCCTTTTGGGCTTCTATCCAAATCTCATAATCTGCAAAAACAGCAGGATGAACTATGCCATTTAAGAGCTCTAAATTTGGCTGGTGATTAAACACTAAATTTGCTAAATAATTTCTATTTATAGACCCATCCAATTGGTAGGTTTCAGCACCAAAATGCTGAGTTAATTGCTCTTTCAGCAGTTTATTTTCTGTCATTACAGCCTTGGCCCTGCTATCTGCATCATATACAGGAATTCCTAAAGCGGCAAATATGCGCGCAGCAGTTGTTTTTCCTGAACCAATATTCCCTGTTATCCCTATTTGTTTCAAAACAAAATGGTTTGCTTAACTAAATACAAATATGATAATTTAAGGTCAACTTATTTCTTTTCTTCTACAGGTTTATTAAGCGCCTGCGAAGCTTCCATTGAAACAGCTGTTTTATCTATGCGTAATTTAGTACCTTCACTTTCTATCAAGAAAGAATTATCTGCTACTTCTAGGATGCGAGCGTGAACACCGCCAATAGTAATAATCTTAGTTCCCTTTGCTAATTCTTCTCTAAATTTCTTTTGTGCTTTGGTCTTTTTCATTTGCGGGTAAATCATGAAAAAGTAAAACACTACAAAAATCAAAATCAATGGTAGAAATTGCATAAGTGGACTACCACCTTGTCCAGCTGCTGATGGAGGAGCCATCAATAAAATTTGCATGATCATATCGTTTATATATTTATTTTTTACTTGTTACTTCACCCTTAATCACCAAAAACACATCGGTTGGAATAGTGTTGGCAGTTATAGTTATAGTTTTATCAAAAACCCCAACCTTACCGCTGCTATTAAATTGAACATCAATAGCTCCTTGTTCACCCGGGGCAATAGGTGCTTTAGGATAATTTGGGATAGTGCAACCACAGCTTGCACTTGCATTGGAAATAATTAAATCTGCATTTCCAATATTTTTAAACTTAAATTTATAGGTTACTACTTCACCGTCTACCAGTTTTCCAAAGTCGTGAACATTCTCCTCAAAACTCAAAATAGGGGCATTTTCGTTTAAATCCGCATTAGGATTTTCTGCGGTAACTGGATTACTTACTACTTCGCTGCCTGCCTTTTTTTTACCTTCGTTTTGGCAGGCGAATAGGCTTATCAAACTAAAACAAATAAGGAGCAATTTTTTCATACTATTACTAATTAATCAACTAATCCTCGTCCTAATTTTTCTATCTTATTTAGCTTCTTTAATTCGAACTGTGTTTTATCTAATATTCCGTTAATAAAACTATGACTTTGCGGTGTACTATACAACTTAGCCAATTCGAGGTATTCATTTATACTAACCTTAACTGGAATATAAGGAAAATATAACAACTCACACAAAGCCATCTTCATCAAAATCATATCTACTAAGGCAATCCTATCTTCATCCCAATTTTTTGTGCGCACCGTAATAAGCTCTGTTATTTCTGCTTCATCTTGATTATAGCGGTCGAATAAATCTTTTAAAAACTTTAAATCTTCTTCCTCATCCTTGTGCTTTTGTGGCAAAAATCCCATTTGAGTTGGTTTCAAATCCTTTAACAATCTTTGTAGGGTTGTTAAAATTAAAACTTGATCATCGTCCCAGTTTAGATATCTTTCTTCAATGTAGGTGAAAAATAAATCCTCATCTGCAAAAATAATTTCGAAAAGCGTAGTGGTAAATTCTTTGTCGTGCGCATAAGTATTCTCCTTGTTATGTGCGTATTTAACCACCCAATTCTTATCTTTTATTTCATTCCAAAACCCACGCAATACATCTGCACTTTGACTCCAGTTTACTTTTAGCTTCTTTTGCGCATCTTTCAGAGCAAGATCACTAGCTATTTGAACCAATACCTTATTTGCCATGATCCGTTCGAGCAATTCAATTTGTTCTGGAGCGGGAATATATTTGGCTTTTTGTCCTTCAAGCTCTGATTCTAAAAAATCTAAAAACGCTTCTGGAAAAGAAAGTATAAACACAAAAAGCTCATAGGTTTTATCTAAACCCTCGAACAGTTTTTTTCTATATTGGGCAACATTGGGCTGTTCCTCTCTAGAGAGGGCATAAAGTGTTTGAAATGCCTTTATTCTTAAAAACCTGCGATTGAGCATTAATAGGTAGACCTCACTTTGGCAATATCTTGAATACGTTTTTCTGCAAGGTTGGTTGCAGCTTGTTGCGTGTGTAATTTTTGATTGGCAGACATTTTTAATATTTCTAAAGTAACATCATAAATATGTTCTGCTTTGCGGTAGGCTGTTTCTTTATTATAACCAATATGTTCTTGGTAAACATTTATTAAACCACCAGCGTTAATTAGGAAATCTGGCGCATAGGTAATACCCTTGTTCATAAGTAATGGACCATGAATATTTTCATCTGCCAATTGGTTGTTTGCAGCACCCGCAACAACTGCGCATTTTAAGCTGGCAATATTTGCATCATTTAAAATGGCACCTAAAGCACAAGGGGCAAAAATATCTACATCTTGACTATAAATTTCATCTCCATTTACCACTTTAGCGCCTAAAGTTTCGGCGTAGTGTTTTAACATTTCAGCGTTAATATCGCTAATGGTAAGAATAGCACCTTCTTTATGCAGAAACTCTAATAAGTGTCCACCTACTTTTCCCACACCTTGTACAGCCACCTTTTTACCAGCTAGGCTGTCAGTACCAAAAACATTTTTAGCGCTTGCTTTCATTCCCATATACACGCC
>VEQB01000288.1 GCA_018883485.1 Bacteroidota bacterium | reverse complement strand
CTATTAAACCCTTATCCGTTCCTACATAAAATCGATTTCTATAAAAACAAAAACTGCTAATTGAAAAGCTACCTAATAAATCAATTTCTTTAATTTCTTTTGGGTTCAAACCATTTAGCGTAGTCTCATATAATTTACCACCACCCTCTGCCCAAGCAAAGGCATTCTGGCTGGTTAAACACAACTTATTAATGAAAGAACTATGCGCTAGGTTTAGTTTAATTAAGGTTGAAGAGAAAGGATAATAAATATATATACCACTTACTGTTCCTACTAACCATTTGCCTTGAGCCAATTGAAGGATATCCTTCACTTCATCTAATTTAAAATGTTTTATAACTTTCCCATTGCTTTCATTAAGCACCCAGAACCCATTTTCTGCGCCAATAAGTAACTGGGTAGAAGTACTTGAAATCTGTTTGGGGTTAACAATAGTTTGTTTAGTTGGAAAGCTAAATTGCTCAATACTTAAAGTTTGGGTATTAATTCTAATAAACTTGCGGGCAAATAAACCATACACATAATTACCCTTGGCTTCTATTTCAATTATTGAGGAACTTGCATCTTCAGATTCTTGAGCGCCAAAACTTTCGAAAGCATAGCCATTATACCTAGAAATGCCCGCTTGTGTAGCTGCCCAAAAAAATCCTCTTTGGTCTCTGGTAATACTAATAATTTCAGATTGCGGCAATCCATCAGCTTCTGTGATATGATCGAATACTAAGGTTTGCGCCTCAAGTTTAAGAGCGCATAAACAGATTAACAGAAATAGAAATAGTGGCCTCAATTTATCTAAATGAGGTACTAATGTAGTAATTTTACCCCAATGCAAAAATATTATACCTTAACCGTTAAAATTAATGAGTCGCAAAAAGAACTCTTTATGGCAGAATTAGCGGAATTAAATTTCGACACCTTCCTAGAAACTGAAGAGGGTTTTGAAGCTTCTATTCAAGAAAATGAGTTGGATCAAACCGCATTGATAGAATTATTAGCACAATACCAAATTACTAAACCGCAGTATGAATTAAATTTGGTTGAGCAACAAAATTGGAATGCCACCTGGGAAAGCAGTTTTGAACCCGTTTATATAGAAAATACATTACGTATAAGGGCACCTTTTCATATAGCAGACCTCTCTTTTGAAATGGAGTTGATTATTCAGCCCAAAACTTCTTTTGGAACAGGGCACCACGAAACTACGGAACAAATTCTTAAGCTTATGCTGGGCACTTCCATGCAACATAAACGTGTTTTTGATTTTGGTAGTGGAACTGGCATATTGGCCATACTAGCCAGCAAACTGGGAGCGAATAGCATTCTTGCCAATGATATTGACGATTGGGCAGCAGAAAATATTCTTGAAAATACAGCCTTAAATGAAGTAAGTAATGTGCAATTTATACATGGTGATTTAGCAAAAATTGGAGAAGAAAAATTTGATATCATCCTAGCAAATATTAATAGAAATGTACTTGCCGCAAGTATGAAATCACTTTCAGAAAAATTAAATGCAGGTGGTTTAGTATTCATTAGCGGATTTTATGAAACCGACCTAACCTACCTGCAACCATTTATATCGCAAGCACAGCTAATAGTTTTAGAAAAAGCAAGTAAAAATAATTGGTGTGCTGCCAAGCTTGGCTTATCGTTTTAATGCCCTTACATTTGCCCAAAAATTAACTATGAAATTTCTAAAAATATTTGGAATACTATTAGGTGTTATACTCCTTCTTGTTATTGCCGCTTCCTTAGTGCTTCCTGCTAAAACTACCGTAGCAAGAAGTATTGAAATCAGTGCCAAACCCAAAAATATATTTAAACATATCAATGATTTTCACCAATGGCAATTGTGGAGTCCTTGGTATAAAAAAGACACAACTGCGGCCTATCAATACAACGAAATTGCGGCTGGTTCTGGTGCTAAATTAACTTGGAATAGCAATAACCCAGAGGTGGGTAATGGCAGCATGACAATCCTTCAATCTATTCCTTTCGAGAAAATAGAAATAAAACTAGAAATGGGCTGGAACCCAGCTATGAGTCAATTTTTACTCGAGCCAAGTACTGAAAATAATTACAAACTAACTTGGAGCATGGAGAGTGATGCCGCTAGTTTGCCTTTTTATTTAGCTCCATTTAGCAAGCTACTAAACCTAATGTTGGAAAGTTTTGTAGCGCCAGATTTTGAAGCTGGTTTAAGCAGTCTTAAAGCACTATCTGAGGCAGAGACAGAATTAAGTATTGGAGGCTATGAAGCAGAAATTCGCGATTTTGCTGGCCTTGATTATTTGGGCATAAGGAACCAATTGAAGGAGGCAGAAATAGGTGCTAAACTTGGAGAAAACTATGCCCTACTTGCCGAAACTATTGTGAACAATGCAGCTAAACAAAAAGACGCCCCATTTACTATTAACTACTCGGCTAAAGATAAGGTGTATGATATGGAAACTTGCCTTGGGGTAGATGCCCCTTTATCTGCAGGCTTTCCTATTGTGCCTGGCAAACTTGAACCAGGAAAACACTTGGTTATAAAATACTACGGGGCTTACGAAAAAATGGGACCAGTTTATGGCGCAGGTTTTACCTTTATGGTAAACAATAATCTAAAAGCAAGTGGCCCGCCTATTGAGTTTTATATTACAGATCCTGTTGCAGAACCAGATACGGCAAAATGGCTAACAGAACTGGTGTTTCCTTTTAAAGGTTAACTAACGCGTGTAGGGATTGTATTGCATCTCTTCGCCAATGGTGGTGGTTTCAAAATGACCCGAGTACACCTTGGTTGCAGCAGGCAAAACATACAATTGCTCGCGAATACTTTTTAATAAAATGGGTAAGCTACCACCTGGTAAATCCGTTCTTCCAATGCTATGCTTAAACAACACATCCCCCGAAAATAATTGCAAACTTTTTCGGTGAAAAAAACTAACTGATGCCACCGAATGCCCAGGTGTAAATAATATTTCTAACTCGGTTTCACCAAAATGCAATAGCTCGCCTTCTTTAATAAAAACAGTTTGTTGCGGCAAGGCTAAATCTGGCATATTAAAAAGGGCTGTCCACCTTTTAGTTTCTTGGTAAGTGCTTAGCTCCCCTTCATGCAAATGCAAAGGTAGCTTAAAAGTATCTGCCACAAATTCATTGCCTAGCACATGGTCTATATGGCAATGGGTATTTAACAAAAGCTTTGGTAGTAAACCATTGCTTTCTATAAATTGCTTTAACTCTTGGCGCTCGTAGGCATGCATACAACCTGGGTCTATAATGGCACAAGCCTTGGTTTGATCCCAAATTACATAGGTATTTTCTTGAAACTCGTTGAAGACAAATGATTTAACACTTAACATAAGAATGGTATAGCCCACGAAAGTAATTGAATAGTTTGGCTATATGCAAAAATTAGCATAGCAAGTTTACCTAATGTTTTACCACAAACTTTCCTCTTGCTGAACCAAGCGTACTTTGAAGCGTATAGAAATACAAGCCGTTGGCGAAGGTTTGGGAGGGAATGAGAAGAAGGCGGCTGGCGGCTGGCTGCTGGCATCTGGCACTTTTTAATTCTGTTTGCCATACCAATTTTCCTTGCGCATCGGTGATTACTAAAG
>VEQB01000287.1 GCA_018883485.1 Bacteroidota bacterium | reverse complement strand
GTGATAGTGTTACTTACTGTTATTCTCTACCAAGTCAGGATTCTTGCTTTAAAATTCCTTTTACTTTTCTCCCTAGCTATAAAAATAAGTATGGGCTTAGTTTTGATTCTGTTTGGGTTTTTGATTTGCAAAGGGGTAAAATTGATTCGGCAAGTACAGCCTATAACAAAGTATGGTTTTCTTACTACAACGGACTTATAGGTTTTGAACAGTTAAATAGTCAAAGTTGGCATATAGCTCCTTAATTAAAAATCCTATAGCCTAGATTGATATTTAAGTAGCTACCTAATGAAATTTTATTTGGTTTGAACGCTAGAAAACCTGAAAACTCCATTGGATTTTCTGGATAAATATGAGGTTTATAGACCCCTGTATAATTAGTTTGAAAAACTTTTTTACCTATACCAAAACCTCCGCTTAGTTCTAAATATACGCGTTTAATACTCATTTTTTTACCTACACCCGCCATAAGAAATATGCCTCTATTATCTTTACTTAAAATAAATTCTTGAACCTTATATTGATTCAGTTCTGCGATAAATATTCTATCTGTATATGTTTGATTATAGCTTTGATTAAGGTATTTAAATCCAATATTGACAAAGAGATTATCTGTAATTTTTGTGGCTTTGTTGAAGCCAAAGTTGGGGCTAAAATAGTGTCTGTAGGAAATCTGAAATTGTGTGGCTTTAAAGTCTTTTAGCTCTTGAAGTAATGGAGATACATTTGCCGCAAAACCGTAACCCAACAAAATGGAATTAGTAGAGTCTAAACCCTTTTCTATTTGGGTATTCCATAATCCTACTAATGGAGAAAATGGGTCAATACCTAAAGCAAATAAGTTACTCTTTTGCCCTTTGGTATTTAGACTTAAAATAAGCAACCAAATTATTAGAAATTTAAACTTTAATGAACGAGATAGCATAATTTAAAACCTCCTTCAAATAGGGTGCAAAAGCCTGTAGTATTTGTTGAAACTGGTGATAGGTAAACATAATATAATTCGTCGTCAATATATTGCTCACCATAATTATTTTTTTCTAATAAGTTTTGATAACCCAAACCTATACCCATAAATACATCCAGATAGAATTTTCCAGATAATTGATACTGCCAACCAATAACACTCGAAACGCCAAAAGTAATTTCTTTGGCAGTGCCATCTATCAGAAGCCACTTATTCCAACCATAGGGTATAAAACTTCTTTGTTTAGCTTCCATATATTGAGCCAAAAAATCTAATCCAACATAGGGTCCAATGAGTGCTTGTTGTTTCTTTTTATTTTTACCTAAAATTGGTTTTAGGTAATTTATAAATCCTAATCTTCCAAATCCTCCTTTGCCATAATTATAATATTCAGACATAGCTTCTGTAGTACCTCTCCTAAAATACCCCAAATCTGCTCTTACACTATAATTTTTTCCACGCGAGAATTCCATGCCTAAAGTAAATGAACTTAGGAAAGGAGCTATGATATCCATTTCTAGGAGGTAGTGATTTTTAGTAGTCGAATCTTTTATTGCATTTTGGGCATACCCTTTTTGGTTCAACCCAATGAACATGCTGACAACTAAAATGGTATAAACCCTGCTTCGAAGCATACTCGAATGTAAATCTTTTTATTTGAAAAGCTTGCAAACTTTAGCTAACTATGCAATTGGGCTTTAAAAAAAATCAGAATTTTAAAGCCTTTTGATTATCATGAGTTTAAAAGAAGATGCATTAAAATACCATAGCAAGGGTAGGCCTGGAAAAATTGCTGTGGTTCCAACCAAACCTACCAATACAAAAAGAGATCTTTCACTCGCCTATTCGCCAGGGGTGGCTGAGCCCTGTTTGGCCATTGCAGAAAAAATTGACGATGTTTACAAATATACCGCTAAGGGTAATTTGGTTGCTGTTATTAGCAATGGAACCGCTGTGCTTGGCCTAGGTGATATTGGCCCAGAGGCTTCCAAGCCTGTTATGGAGGGCAAGGGGGTGTTATTTAAAATATTTGCCGACATAGATGTATTCGATATTGAAGTTGATACTAAAGACACCGAAGAATTTATACGAACCGTTAAGAATATAGCGCCCACTTTTGGGGGTATCAACTTAGAAGATATTAAGTCGCCAGAATGTTTTGAAATTGAGCGCAGGTTAAAAGAGGAATTAGATATTCCTATTATGCACGATGACCAGCATGGCACCGCAATAATTACCGGAGCTGCTTTGCTTAATGCATTAGAGTTGGTAGATAAGGAAATTGGGGAGGTAAAAGTTGTTTATAATGGCGCTGGTGCTTCTGCTATTTCTTGCGCGCGTATTATGATTGCCTTGGGCGTATATCCCAATAATTTGGTAATGTGCGATAGCAAGGGAGTTATTAGAAAAGACAATCCTAGTTTAGATGAAATTAAGGCGCCATTTGCTACAGAAAAAGATTTACATAGTTTAGCAGATGCCCTTGTGGGTGCAGATGTTTTTGTGGGTTTAAGTAAAGCCGATGTGGTAACGCAAGACATGTTGCGCAGTATGAATAAGGATTGTATTGTGTTTGTTTTGGCCAATCCTAACCCAGAAATTTCGTATGAATTGGCAAAGGCCTCTAGGCCAGATATAATCCTTGCAACAGGCCGCAGCGATTATCCTAACCAAGTGAATAATGTTTTAGGGTTCCCCTATATTTTTAGGGGCGCTTTAGATGTACGTGCCACTAAAATTACAGAAGAGATGAAGTTGGCAGCAGTGCATGCTTTAGCGCAACTTACTAAAGAACCTGTTCCAGATATTGTGAATCTTGCCTATAACGAAACCAATGTTACTTTTGGGAGAGAGTATATAATTCCTAAACCCATAGATCCTCGCCTAATCACTGCGGTTTCGCCAGCAGTAGCAAAGGCTGCCATAGCTTGCGGGGTGGCTAAAAATCCTATTACAGATTGGGATAAATATCAACATCAATTGTTGAACCGATTAGGAAAAGAAAGTAACTTTATACGTGCCATTTCTACCAAGGCTAAGCAAAACCCTAAACGAGTTGTTTTTGCCGAGGCTGATAATTATAAAATTTTACGCGCTGCTCAGGTAGTAAAAGACGATGGTATTGCCATTCCAATATTGCTAGGCAATCGTCAAAAAATTGAACAAATTGCGATTTCAAATAATGTTAACCTCAAAGATTTTAACATTATTGATCCTATGGAAGACGAGAGCAAAAGAAATGCGTATGCCGATGTCTTTTTTCGCAAGCGTCAGCGCAGTGGAATTACCTTATACGAGGCTAAGAAGTTAATGCGCGACAGACAATATTTTGCACCCATGATGGTTGAAATGGGGGAGGCAGATGCCATGATTAGTGGCCTTACCAAAAACTATCCTAGTACCATAAGACCAGCACTTCAAATCTTAGGCAAAGAAGCAGGAACCGAGGTTGTTGCTGGTATGTATATTATGCTCACTCAAAAAGGTACTTTGTTCTTTGCAGATTGTTCTGTTAACAGAGTTCCTAATGTAGATGAACTAGTGAGTATTACTCATTTGGCGCATAAGGCAGTTAAGAAGTTTGGGGTTAACCCAAGAGTAGCCTTATTAAGTTATAGTAATTTTGGGTCAGCCAAAGGCGATGTTCCATCAAAAATGGC
>VEQB01000016.1 GCA_018883485.1 Bacteroidota bacterium | reverse complement strand
GGGTTTAACAGCGCAAAATAGCGTTAATTCTAAAGGTAAATCTAACACAAAAAGAAATATTAAATTGAACAAAGAAATGACTACGCCTTCTGGCCTTAAATATAAGGTTACAGAAATAGGCAATGGACCTGCTGTTGCTGCAGGCGACCAAGTAAGCGTGCATTATGTAGGTACCTTAGTTAATGGAACTAAATTTGATAGCTCTCGCGATCGTAACCAACCTTTCTCTTTTAAAGTTGGTGGTGGCCAAGTTATTCAAGGATGGGATGAAGGCTTACAATTATTACATGTTGGAGATAAAGCTATTTTAACCATACCGCCAAGTATTGGTTATGGCGAGCGCAGCATGGGTTCTATTCCTGCAAACAGCACTTTAATTTTTGATATTGAAGTAATGGATACAAAAACTCCAGTGGTAGCAGTGCCTTATGAAGTAAAAGGTAAAGATACCTTAACCACAACATCTGGCTTAAAATATATTTACGTTAAAAAAGGTGAAGGCACAAAAGCAGAACCTGGTAAAATAGTAGATGTTCATTACACAGGTTATTTAATGGATGGACGCAAATTTGATTCATCTGTTGAACGTGGGGATCCAATTAGCTTTAACTTGGGTCAAGGTATGGTTATAAGAGGTTGGGATGAAGGCATTGCCTTGATGAAAGTGGGTGACAAAATGCGCCTGATTATTCCTAGCCAACTTGCCTATGGCGAAAATGGAGCAGGAGGTGTTATTCCGCCAAATGCAACCCTAATCTTCGATGTTGAGTTGGTAGGTGTTAAATAACTCAGCTAAAATACCATCTTTAAGCCCCGAATTTTCGGGGCTTTTTATTTTTTCTACCTTGGCCCAATTCAAAATTCGCAGATAAATATCTGCAGATAAATCTATAATATCTGCCCTATCTGGATTTAGCTTAAGCTGCTCTAACCTTTCGTTTAAAGACATTTTAGAAACCTTACGATGAAAGTCTTTAAGTTGATTGCGGCTAAATGACTTTTCTTCTGGGTTATTGCTAATGATGTGCGATATTTTATTGATGGTGCCGCTGGTTACCACAGATTCTAAATCTTTTAAACCTGCAGTTTTATGCGTTACCCAATGCTCAATGGTTTGCCAGGTTTTTTCGCTTACGGCACCATCCATCAAACGCACGGTACCAATATCAAAGGAAACCGAACTTAATACCTTCTTGTTAGAAATAACGGTCATTTCTGTACTACCACCACCAACATCTATGGTGAGATAATTTTTATTAGGTTCAAAACACTGATCTATGGAGCGTAAAATTAATTCACTTTCTCTTTTACCATCAATAATATGGATGTTTAAACCAATTTCTTCCTTTACTTTTCTAACAATTTTATCTCCATTCTTAGCCTCTCGCATAGCACTTGTGGCACATGCCATATAATGGTCTACTTCAAAGGCCTCCATAATTAATTTAAAAGCACTCATTGCCTTATAAAAAACCTGACGCTTCTCTTTACTTATTTTCTTCTCTTTAAAAGCATCATCGCCAAGCCTGATAGGAATGCGCACAAATTCAACTTTCTTCAACTTTTCAGCAACATTTCCTTCATTCACACGCACAATTTGCAATCGTACGGCATTAGAGCCGATATCTATAGCAGCAAGTTTCATAATAATTAATATTTAAAGAGACGCATAATCCAAGGTAGACGGTTCTTTTTTAACCTATAGTAATGCACTTTTATAGCACCAAAGCTTTTATAAAATCTGGCAATGCCGGGTATTTCAGAGCCTTCAAAGTCGAACACCATTTTATGGTTTGCAAATTGGAAAATGAGATTATCCATTAAATAATGCATGGCCCCATTTTCCCTTCCACTAATAGAGGCATTACCTAATAAAAATATTATCCTGCCTTTTTGAACCAAAAAGCAGCCGCAAGCTAAGAGTTCTCCAGAGCGAGAATATACCCCTTTGGAAAAAAGTTTTCCCCTTTGGTTAGCCACTTCTAATAACTTAGCTAAATTTTGATAGTGAACTTGCTTCAAACCTTTGGTAACAGCACCCTTATGCAGCTTATAAAATGTTACCACCTCTGCAAAACCAATAGTTTTTATCTCTATTTCATGCTTCTTGGCTTTCTTAAGATTACGAATAGCTTGTGATGAATAATCCTTGGCTATTTTTTCGTAAGGCTTACTTAGGTTCAGAACGTAATTTTTACGTTTGAGTAAGGGATACTTCTCTGATAAAAAAAAGTTTTTCTCATTGAGGTGAATCTCTATGAATTTAAAGCTTTTAGGGATTGCTGTAACAAATTCTTTAACTAGGTCTTGAGTTATTTCTGCCTTGGCAAAAATGCCTAACTGTTGCGTAAAAAAAGGCTGAAATAAATACCGTACAAAATACTTTCTATGCCAAGTTAGCGGCATTACAGCTTGGTAATCATCCAAAACAAGCGCATCCCAGCCAGGCGAAACTTGATTAAGGTACCAAGAGTAACCATAAACCATAGGGTTGGAAGCTTGCTCGAGGCATAAGTCCCATTTTAACTGATCAATCTCCTGATGTTGCAGATAGGTGATCAAAATGTAATCGTATAGGTAGTATTAGAATGGTAAATCGTCGCTACCACCAGCATCTGGGGTAAAGCTAGGCTCTGAATCTGCGTGAAAATTATCTGTAGGTGCTGCACTTGCGGTTGCTGCGCTAGCGGCCTCTATTCTCCATGCATTTACATTGGTGTACCACTTACCGTTATACTCTCTTGATTCTAGGTTCAAAGAAACTTTCACCGTGTCTTCCACGCGAAACTTACCCAATTCATTGGTTTTATCGCCCATCATCCCAATACAAATTTTCTTAGGATAAGTCTCTTGTGTTTCAACCACAAACTCCTGTTTAACCCAATCTTTTCCAGCCTTGCTTGTGCCTTTAACTGGTTCCATGATTTGTACAATCTTACCTGTAATATCTAATGCCATAATAAAAAAATTTAAGTTTATAAATTTAGGGCTTTATTCCTGCTTTGCAAATTTGCAGAATAGTCTTTTCCAGTTTTCCTGATTTAGTCCACAAATTGAAAAAAAATCTTGCTATTTTGCCCTTTGTGCAATATTGAGTTCAACCATTTGCTTTTCATCTATTGCAGATGGGGCATCGATCATAACATCTCTACCAGCATTGTTCTTTGGGAAGGCAATAAAATCTCTGATACTACTTTCGCCTCCAAATAGAGAACACAACCTATCAAACCCAAAGGCAATACCAGCATGCGGAGGGGCTCCATATTCAAAAGCATTCATCAAAAAGCCAAACTGTTCTTGCGCCTGCTCGGGTGTAAAGCCTAAAATCTCAAACATTTGTGCCTGCAGCTTTTTGTTAAATATGCGCACAGAACCACCGCCTACCTCTACCCCATTAATTACCAAATCATAGGCATTTGCCCTCACCTTGTCTAATTTGCCTTCAGCTAACAAGGCAATATCTTCTGGTTTTGGCGAGGTAAATGGATGGTGCATAGCAAAATACCTGTTTTCCTCTTCATTAAATTCTAAAAGAGGAAAATCTGTAACCCACAAACAACTGTAGTTGGCCGCATTTCTTAATCCCAATCTTGAACCCATTTCCAATCGCAATTCATTTAAAGCCTTTCTGGTTTTATCTGCTTTTCCGGCCAATATCAATAGTAAATCATTAGGCTGCGCCTCAAAGGCCTTAGCCCAATTAGCTAAAGCAGCCTCATCATAAAACTTATCTACCGAAGATCTTACGCTGCCATCTTCATTTACCCTTGCATATACCAAGCCTGTTGCACCAATTTGTGGCTTCTTTACAAAATCTGTTAACTCATCTAATTGCTTGCGTGTGTAGCTTGCAGCACCTTTAGCACAAATGCCTACCACTAGCTCTGCATTGTCAAATACTTTAAACTCTTTACCAAAAGTTAGGTCGGTTTGATCCGACTTTAGCTCCACAAATTTCATTTCAAAACGCGTATCGGGTTTGTCTGAACCATAGAATTTCATCGCATCTGCGTAGCTCATCCGAGGCACAATTGGCATGTCCACCTGCTTTACGGTTGCAAACAAATGTTTCACCAAACCCTCAAACATATTTAAAACATCCTCTTGCTCTACAAAGCTCATTTCACAATCTATTTGCGTAAACTCTGGTTGCCTATCCGCTCTTAAATCTTCATCTCTAAAGCATTTCACAATTTGGTAATAGCGGTCTAAACCAGCTACCATTAAGAGTTGCTTAAATGTTTGTGGTGATTGTGGTAAGGCATAAAACTGCCCAGGATTCATTCTACTAGGCACCACAAAATCTCTTGCCCCTTCTGGCGTTGACTTAATTAAAACAGGCGTTTCCACCTCGGTAAATTGCTGGGCATCTAAATAAGCTCTAGTTTGCTTTGCCACTTGATGACGCAATATTAAATTATTTCTAACCGGATTTCTTCTAATATCCAGATACCTATATTTCATGCGCAAATCATCTCCCCCATCAGTAGTATCTTCTATGGTAAAAGGGGGTGTTTTGGCTTCATTTAAAACCGTTAGTGCTTCAACAATAATCTCTATTTCACCTGTAGTTAAGTTAAGGTTTTTATTCTCGCGTTCTTTAACTATTCCTGTTACTTGCAACACAAATTCGCGGCCCAACTTTCTAGCTTCTGAACACAGTTGTGCGTCAACCTCCATATTAAAAGCCAGTTGGGTAATCCCATATCTATCGCGCAAATCAATAAAGGTCATGCCCCCTAAATCTCTCCCTTTCTGTAACCAGCCGCAAAGTGTTACCTTTTTGCCTGCATCACTTAACTTTAATTCGCCACAAGTATGTGTTCTATACATAATTCTATTTCCTCACAAATGGCCTGCAATTTAGCTTTACCAAGTGGAATTGGCAAGAATGGCATCCTAAACTTTTTTGAATCGAAAATGTTTACCGAAAATGAAAAGAAATTACTTAATACTCACTCTTTTATTGGCAGCTTCCTTGTGTTTCTCAAGTTGTTCATCCATTTTTCTTGCAGCTTATGGCATAAAATCTCCTGAAAGAATAGAAAACAAGGTGCTTTTAAAAACAGCAAAAAAGTATGGTATTCCAACCTCGGAAATTTACTTATTAGATACTGCCTACTATGCATATCTTGAAACATTTGATAACACTCTTTATCGCGAACAAATAAATAACCATTTTCAACCATTACAGGCTTTGTATTACAACAAAGATGGGAATTTACGTTCGTTTCATATTAACTGTTATGCAGGCGGTTTCCCTAATTTAAAATGGAACCGCAATGGTAATTTCGACACTTTTCTTCCCAAGCAACAAGCTCCACTAGATAGCATTCTTCCGCTACAGGTGCATCTAAAGTATTTACAATCGCTTTCGGGTAATGTATTCCCCTCAAGCCCAGATTATGATTATTATGTAATTGTATATTGGAATAAATTTATGGGCAGACAAAGTAAAAATCTAGTGAAACAAGTGCAAGCAAATGCTAACCTAGCTAGTGAAAAGAAAATACAGATTATGTATGTAAATAGCGATTTATTTTTCTATTTGTTTGAGTAGTTTTCCGTTAAAATTAAAATATTCTCAGTGATACTATAATTTTCTTTGAAATCTTAATCATTATGTTTTAAAAGGCTGACTTAAATTGATTTTTTATTAAGCAAATAGATGCTTAAATTTTAAAATGTTTCATGAGTCGATTTTTTTAGTTTTAAGTTTCATTTTATAATTGCTATCAAGGTATAAGTTATTACAACAATATAGTTTTACGTTTTAAGACCATTTTAGGTTCCACCACAAAACACAGTAATTTTAAGATGCTGTTTTACCCATTTAAAAAAGAGTTCTATTTTGCACAATTTTTACAAAGTTTAGAAACTTCTTCTCGTTGTAGAATTAAATTATTTTTTAGAAAAAAAGATCTTATTTAAATAAGCAACATAAAATTTAATTCTTCAAATTTTTTCTAGCTAACCTTACATAGATTAGAATCCGGTTAACTCTCCAATTTAACCATATATTACGCCAGTATTGTTGTCTATTTTGTTTGAATACAATCACTTAAATTTTAAATTATCCTTTGCTAGAATTACAAAAAATAAAACCATAGAATAAAAGTAAAGTCGCATAAAATCAATATAACCCTAGACAAATTAGCAAAAACCACATTTTATAAGTAATTAATTCCATAGCGTATAAATTAAGAACTGAATCAGAGCTAACCCTGTAAAAATAAGAGTTGATGTTCGAATATAAAATAAATTATGTACATCCATGGCTCTCTTTACTTACAGCAATGTTGCCCGACAAAATGTATTAAGGCAAAATCAATTGTGATTCAATCAAAGTCGTATACCTCAACTAAAAAATTCTATGTCAATAATTAAATAATTTTTGGGGCTTCACCAATCAAATCATAGGCAAAGGCTTCATATATTTCAAATTATTTATGCTCATTTATCAATGGTAAATTCAACTTTGAAATACTCTTTCCTTTGCGTAAAAGGTATTAGCCTTAATTCATAGTCAAATATGGAGTTTAAAACAAAATTCAAATTCAAATCGTCACTGAAAATATCACCTAAAAACCTAATGATATCAAGAATTTCAAACAAATTTCAATATTTTTAACGGGACACTAGTGATTGTAAATAAATATAATATTACCCAAATATAGTTACTAGCAGCCTCATTGGGTGCTAACGTAGAAAAGAACCTAAAATTTGCCATGGATTAAAGTATAAATGCGTT
The DNA here is from genome assembly GCA_018883485.1 of Bacteroidota bacterium. Lineage (GTDB taxonomy): Bacteria > Bacteroidota > Bacteroidia > UKL13-3 > UKL13-3 > B1. The sequence goes on along the minus strand of VEQB01000016.1, from coordinate 8,927 downwards.
GTTTAACATATTAGATTTAATAAAGGAAAGCATTATAAAAAATATATTGGCCAAGTTCAATAGCTGTTTTTGGCCTAACCTCGAAAATATTACTTTCCCCGTAGTATACTGTAATGAATGGTAATAACATTAATGGCATAAACTATAAGCCTGTTTTTAAACAAACCATTACAAACAATTGGCCGTAAAGGATTAACTAAGAGCAAACCTCCAAGTATTGGGGTTGGCAATTGGAATACGATTTAGATGCCATGGCACAGGTAATGTTGGATAATTTGAGGTAGAAGAAACTTATAGGAATAACGATTCATAATCTTTTTATAGTTGGAAATAGGTAAAAAATAATTATCATTGTCTTAACCTAAATTTTGATAATAAGTCAATATTGTCTTTTTCCCATAATAAATTATTTTCGATTAGCGCCGCGCGTTAAAATTTTTAGCCTTACTTTAATTTTATGCTGTTTATTAATTCCGTTTCATGCTTTTTCTCAAAAAGAGTTAGCTGAGCGTGGGGAGTTTAAAATGCGCATTGAAAAAAGTGTGTCGGAGCTTGAGGCCGAGCGTATCTGCTTGGAGCGAGCAAGAATCAATGCAATAGAAAACGCATTTGGCCAAACCATAGTGCAAGGAAACTCCACTTATATTAAGAACGAAAGAACAGGAACCACCACCGAAAGTAAAAGTGTTTTTAACTTCATGGCTGAAACAATGGTTAATGGCGAGTGGGTGGAGGATATTAAAGCACCAGAGATTAATAAAATATATATTGAAGGGGATTTATGGATTGAAGTGAAGGTATATGGAAAAATAAGAGAGATCAAGGAAACGCCCATCACCTTTGAAAGTGCAGTTTTGGCTTGCCCAAAACTTGAATGTAAAACAGTGGTATTTAATAACAAACAGTCTGTTTACCTAGCGTTTACAGCCCCTGAGGATGGTTATATTTCAGTTTATTGCGATTTTCCTGAAGAAAAAAAAACCTATAGGATGTTGCCTTATAAGGCAGACCAGAATATTTCTTCTTACCCCATTAAAGCAGATCAAACCTATTTGTTTTTTGATCCAAAATCTGCAAAGAATATTGCGCCAAGTAAGGTTGATGATTTAACTTTTTACCTTTCAAATCCACTGAGCCCAGAAACAAGTAAGATTTTTGTTTTGTTTAATCCCAAAAATGAAATAGGAAAGCCCATTTTAACCACAACAAATAAGGAAACCCCGAGTAACCTTGAGGAACCTTTGAGTCTCCAAAGTGAGGATTTTCAACGATGGTTACAAAAAATAAGAAGAGCCGATCCTAGTATTCAATTAGAAACTACCATTATAAGCATCAACCCTTAAAACTAAAAAGTTATGAAACAAATATTCTACTTTATCATAATGATAAATTTTACTGTGTCACCTATAAATGCTCAATCTAGCGGGACAAGCAAAGCAGTAGATTTAAACTTGAGTAAGCCTTATATTAGAGGTTTGCCACCTAATATTTTTGTGGAACTACAATTTGTAGATGACAATGCGAACGGTTTGTTGGAAGCAGAAGAAAACGCAAGGCTTATACTGAAAATTAAAAATGAGGGAAGCGGCCCAGCTCAAGGTTTACAAATAAGCTTAAAGTCAAATGTTTCTGATCCAGAATTACAAATTGAGCCTACTAAATTAATTAGGTTAATTAAGCCAAATGAGACCAAAGTAGTTGAAATGAAGATTAAAGCTGGTTTTTTTATTAAAACGAACCAACATAAAATTGATATAAATATAACCGAACATTTTGGTTTTGATATGGATCAAGCCACACTAAATTTAAATACTTATCAGTATATACCTTCAAAGTTAGTTTTCATTGGTATGGATATATATGATCAAGGAGAAGGAACCGGTTCTGTAATAAAAGATGGTAATTTACAAGCTGGTGAGCAAATTAGAGCCAAGTTGGTTATTCAAAATATAGGTCAAAATTTGGCTTTAGGAGTTTCCTATAAGTTTTTATCAACTGATAGCAATATTTATGTGAATGATTTTCATAGTACCATTGGAGAACTTGGTGATTTTAAGGTAGGTGAAACAAAAGAAATTTGGGTAACCATTAGCCCCAATAAACGAGTTAAGGTTATTGGAAAATTACCTTTATTTTTAACCGTAACTGAGAAAAAGAATTACGGAAACATAAAAGAATTTCAAATACCACTTGAGTTAGAAAAAAGAGCACCAAAACCTGCAGTTTTATCTGTAAAGGCTGATATGGCCCAAATTCAAAAGCAGGTTGCAAGAATTGAGTATAAATCCGATAAAATTTCTTTCAATAATAGTAATGTTAAAAATATTGAATCACCTGCTTTAGGAAAAATTAAAAGGAATAAATCTATAGGCATTGTAATTGGTATTGAAAATTACACAAATCTACCCAAAGCCCCATATGCCTCGCATGATGCCGAAATTATTGAAAAGTATTTTAAACTAACGCTTGGGGTTGAACAGGTAATTACTTACACAAATCAGCAAGTAAGTGGCTTGTTTTTTAAAAGTACTTTTGATCCAAGTATTGGGAAGCTAACCAATATGATAGACCCAGGTAAAACTGATTTGTTTGTTTATTATTCTGGTCATGGAGTGCCTGATAGGAATGGAGATGAGGTTTACCTTTTCCCTTCTGATGGATCAATAAATTTATTAAAAGAAGGTGGTTATAGCATCAATAATTTTTATGAATCGTTAAATAAATTAAATGCTAAAAGCGTAACGGTAATAATGGATGCATGTTTCAGTGGTTCAACAAGAGCCAACGAAAATTTAACTGGTACCAAAGCATTAGGCATTAAGGTTAAAGATGCAAACGTAAGGCCATGGGAAACCAATCCTAATTTTAGGGTATTTTCTTCATCCTCCAATGATGAAACCTCTTTAGGTTATGATGCTTCCCAATCTGGCTTGTACACTTATTTTTTATGCGTTGGATTGCAAGGGGAGGCTGATGCTAATAAAGATAGGAAAATTACGGTGGAAGAGCTTCAAAATTATTTAGTACTCAATGTGAATGATTTGGCTAAAAAATTATCCTCTGGGAAGACTCAAACACCTCTATTTTTTGGAGCACCAGGTATGGTACTGACCGAATATTAATTAAAAATTAGATCTATAAAATGAAGAAAAATTTACACTATATTTCATTTGCTCCCTTATATATATTTTTGTTTTTTGCCTTTTGTTGTATAACTCCATTAGCTGCGCAAAGAGCCACAGACGTTAAATTTACTTTGTCTGCTGATCAAACTAAGATTGATGTTAGCTATCATATTTCATCGGTAAGTGATGAGCTTAACTATTCCTCATCACTATGGCTGAGTTTAGATGGCGGAGCTACATTTATAGGGCCACTAAAATTTGTTACTGGAGACGTTAATCAACTGAAATTAATACCTACTGGTAAATTAAACATTAGTTGGGATATTTATAAAGATGTGGATGAATTGGTTGGAAAGATTGTTTTTCAAGTTAGGATTGAAACGCAAAAAATTCCTATTGAACCAACTCGATTTTGGATGTATCAATTTACCCCTTCTGCACCCTTGGGTTTTATGTATGGCGTTCGTAAATACAGAGGTGGCTACGGAAAAATTCAAAAAAATTTAGGCTTTCGCCAGGCAGATTATAAGGCAGATGGGAGGGGATTAACCAACTACAATGGAGATGGCTATTGGGTGATTGGAGAGGAGGATAAGAAATCTGTTTTGTTTGTTACAGGAGGATACTTACATAAATTAAAGCCTGGCATTTTTGGTTATGTGGGTATAGGTTTTGGGATGAACAGAAGGTATTGGGATTATAAAAGTTTTTCTGCCGAAGATGTGCCAGATAAGATTGGTTATGTATTAGTTACCGAAAATAGTAATATAGGTTTAGCAACAGAGTTTGGTTTGATTTATTTTATTAAGAATAAATATCCAGTATCATTTGGGGTACAAAATATAAATTTTGGGTATTGGACAATTTCAACAGGTTTGGGGTATAAATTTTAGGGTATGATGAAAAAATATTTTACACTCGGTTTGAGTTTGGTATTATTAATTGTGTTGGTTTTGTCTTGCAAGGATGAAGTTGTTCAACCTATTGGCTTGTCTAACATGAACCGGGTTGCTTCATGGAATCAACTTAACTATACAAGCACAAACACTTTATCTGTTTCCAATGTCTTTACAAAAAGAAGCAATGCACTTGCAGCTTTCGATGATACTTTGGCTTTTGTGGTTGGTTCAGGAAATTATAATTCCTCAGAAAACTTACAGATTTGGAAGTTTGAGGCCCAAAAGAATAATTTTCAATTACAAAATTACCAATTGCCAGACTATAGAACAGGGGCTGTTTCATTTGTAGTTGGGTCAAAACTTTTTTATGGTTTAGGTATCAATAGTAGTGGATTTTTTAATTCAATGTACCGCAAAAATGCTGGCTCATCATGGTCCGGTGTATCATTCACAGGAGTAGCAAGGTCTAATGCGGTTTCTTTTGTAATTGGTTCAAAAGCTTATATTGGACTTGGAACAAATGGTACTAGTTACTTGCGCGACTTCTATGAATTGGATGCTATAACCCTTGTATGGAGAAAAATAGCTGATTTACCGGGCTCAGGAAGAACAGATGCTTGTGCATTTGTGCTCAATGGCAAAGCTTATGTGGGCACTGGATATAATGGGGTAAATTACTTGAATGATTTTTGGGAATATACGCCTTCAACAAACACCTGGATGCAAATTAGCAATATACCTGGAGTTGAAAGAGATGATGCAGTTGCCTTTGCCTTCGAAAAAAGAGGTTATATTGGAACTGGTTGGAATAATTATACTGGTATTCTTTCCGACTTTTATGAATACAACCCTACCACAGGTAAATGGAAGGCCGCACCAATTATTCAAAGCTCTGGAAGGTATGGCGCTGTTGCGTTCACTCAAAAAGGTAGGGCTTATGTGGGTTGTGGTAACAATGCTGCAGATTTAAACGATTTCTGGATTTCGAAATAACAAATAGCAATGAAGAAAATAATTAAGTTCTTACTATTTGTATTCATATCGAATGCAGTTTTTTCATTTGAAATACCTAAGAATCTAACGCATAAAAATACTGAAGGTTTTATTGAAAACAAGGGACAGATTTTGGATCAAAACGGCATACCTAATGCGGGTGTAAAATACTTGCTAAACGGTAGTGGATTGAATGTACAGATAAGGAATACAGGATTTAGTTATGATACCTACACATTAGAGAAAAAATTAAAGCCAACCAGTGAAAGAATTGAAGATAAATTTAGTAAAAAATCTGCAGCAGATAGCTTTAATTTTATTTACCACTACCATAGGGTGGATATAGAATTTGTAAATGCCAGCAAACAGCCTAAAATAGAGGCCAATCAAGCCTCAGCCGATTTTATTAATTACTACAATGTGCCTACTTCACCCGAAGGAATATTAAATGTACACAGTTACAAAAGTGTTTTGGTGAAGGATATATATCCAGGCATTGACATTGAATATTTAATTGATGAAGAAAAGGGATTTAAGTATAATTTTATTGTACATCCTGGTGCCGATTATCAATTGATTCAAATGAAATATTTGGATGCCGAAAGTAACTTGGTTCAAAACAAAATTGAGTTAAGTGTTGCTGCAGGAAAATTAGAGGAAGATATTCCATTGAGTTGGATGAAGGGAGATAAAAACGCTCCGGTTAATGTTGAATATAGGCAAATTGAAAAGGGTGTTTTTGGGTTTTTTACAAACGCAAATTTAGCTACTAATAATACTTTGATAATTGATCCAATACCAAGTAGGCTTTGGGGTACTTATTTTGGGGGAAGTGTTTCGGAATTTCCCGGACCTTGTGTTGCTGATCCTACTGGTGCTATTTATTTATCAGGTTGGACATCAAGTGGCAATAATATTGCAACTGTGGGGTCCCATCAAAGTGTATATTCTGGTAGTAACGACGCTTTTCTCTTTAAACTTAACACAAATGGCGGTATGCAATGGGCTACTTATTATGGTGGCACTGGAGTTGAAATATCCTATGGGTGTTCTCGTAGCTCTAATGGCAATATTGTATTATCAGGGTATACAGCAAGCACAACTAATATTGCAACTGCTGGATCCCATCAGGCTGTTTTTGGGGCAGGAACTTTTGATGTATTTATTGCTGTTTTTAATGCAAATGGAGTTAGACAATGGGCCACTTATTATGGAGGTTCTGGGGATGATGGTTACGGTAATAATGAAGTTGACCCAAGTGGAAATATTATTTTATCTGGCATAACTAACAGCTCAAATGGGATTTCAACTGTGGGAGCTCATCAGGCGGCATTTTCTGGAGATTATGATGCTTTTATTGTTAAGTTTAATTCATCTGGAACTAGATTGTGGGGTTCATATTATGGTGGTTTTGCAAGGGAAGAATATACAAATTGTACAATAGATAATAGTGGAAACACTTTTTTGTCTGGAATTACAAATAGTGGATCAAATATCGCAACAACTGGAGCTCATCAATCTGCTAAAATTGATACCTTTAATTTCTTTTTGGTAAAATTTAATTCAAGTGGTATCCGTCAATGGGGAACCTATTTTGGCAAAAGTTCTGAATTGACATTTGCTGATTGTTCAACTGATGCAATTGGAAATGTTTTTTTGTGCGGTACAACAAATAGTATAAATAATATATCAACAGTAGGAGCCTACCAAATGGCAAATGCTGGAAATTATGATGGCTTTTTGGTTAAATTTAATACAAGTGGCGTTCGACAATGGGGTACCTATTTTGGAGGTAATGGTTTAGAGGAAAATATTACCTCAAAAGTTGATTCTTTAGGAAATATTTTTTTATCTGGGAATACTGGAAGTGACAATAATATTGCAACTATTGGTTCATACCAAGAAATACGTGGAGGGGCATATGATGCATTTCTTGTTAAATTTAATTCAGCTGGAAATAGGCTATGGGGCACCTATTATGGTGGGGCATCCTGGGAAAATAGGATTTCTACATCAAATATTTCAAATGGAATAATTTATCTATGTGGATATACTTCAAGTGCTTCAGGAATAGCAACGGCAGGGTCTCATCAAGTTTTTAGCGGTGGTGCTGAAGATGCATTCATAGTTAAATTTACTGATGCTTCCACAGGCGTGTTGGGGCCTATTGGAACAATTGTACCTGTAGGTGGTGCCACAGCATGTAATCAAACAGCTAAGTCTTATACGTTAAGTGCTGTAGTAACCAATGCTATTGGCTATCAATGGACAATTCCAGCTGGATGGGTTATTCAATCGGGCCAAGGAACATTAACTCTTACAGTAATTCCAAATTCTACAGGTGCTATTTCTGTAAAAGGTTATAATTCTATTGGCGACAGCACAGCTGCTGCTGCTTTAGCCGTAACTGTAATAGTTGTTGCTCAACCAAGTGCTATCAGTGGATTGCCATTAAATTGCTTGGGTACAGCTACCACTTATTCAGTTACCGCAGTGAGCGGAACTACCTATAGTTGGTTGCCATTGCCAACAGGCTGGACAGGTAGCTCAACTACAAACAGTATTTCCGTTACCCCAAATGCAATAACAACCTCTGATACCATTAGAGTGACTGCAAACAAAAGTGGTTGTGCAAGTATTTCCTCCAAATATGTGGTTGGAACTACAAGAATACCTCTAACACCAACCAATTTTTCTGGTAATAATCCTGCCTGTAAATTATTGCCATCTAATTTTACAGTAGATTCTTTTCTGTACACTGCTTCTTATACATGGACGTTTCCGAGTGGCTGGACAATCAATTCTGGGTCAAGCTCAAGGATTATAAATGTTACTCCTTCGGCCTCTGCGATAGCAGGAAACATAACTGTGCGAGGTACAAATTATTGCGGTAATGGCCCTATATTAACAATTGCAACTAGCCTTCCATCAACAGCTCCTACAATTCCCTCCATTATTACAGGTAGCACTACTATTTGCTCAGGATTAACGCAAACTTATTCTGTAACCAATGTTGCTGGAACTAAATACCGTTGGGTTTTGCCTAATGATTGGTCAATTAATAGCGGACAAACTACAAATTTGATTTCGGTAACCGTTGGCCCAACGGCTGGCAATGTTTCGGTTTACCCCTCCTTTGCGGCAAGCCCTACTTGCGAAGGCACACCAAGGACCTTAGCTGTAAATGTAAGTGCTACACCAGTTGCACCTGCTCAAATTATAGGTGAAACAGATGTTTGCACGAATAGTAGTTATAGTTTTACAACACCTATAATTCCTAATGCGCTCACCTATACGTGGACTTTGCCTGCTGGTTTTACACTAGTAAGTGGTGCAACAACCAATACCATTGGTGTGAATACGGGGTCATCATTAGGAAGCGCTTTAGTATTATCTGTTAAAGCAAACAATGGTGCCTGTAGTAGTGCTAATTTTAATTTAAACATTACAGGAAATATTGGTAATATTCCTTCTCAACCAGGAGTAATTTCTGGTAACGCAAGCCTCTGTGCAAATAGCAATCAAACGTATTCAATTGTTACTATACCTAACGCAACTTCATACACTTGGACACTGCCACCAGGTTGGGTATTTAATGGGAATTCTATTGGGAATAGTGTGAATGTAATTGCAGGTAGCCAAGAAGGTAATATTACTGTTGCGGCCAAAAATGGTTCTTGTAAAAGCCTTGCCACTACTTTTACAGTAACCAATGTAAAAATGGCACCCACACAACCAGGTTCAATTGGTTTTTCAGGAACCATATGCGGAGGCAAACAAACTGCTTTTACTATTGCTGCGGTAAGTGGTGCTACTGCTTATATATGGACACTTCCCTCAGGGTGGTCTGGCGCTTCTACTACTACAACTATCAATGTTACGCCAAGTAGTAATTCTGATACTTTAATAG
>VEQB01000286.1 GCA_018883485.1 Bacteroidota bacterium | reverse complement strand
TTGTTTAACTTTATAGAAACCTGTAAAATATTCGCTTCATTCTTAAGCGGTTCAACCATAAGGTGAATAATTTTAGCTTCATTGGCTTCGCAAATGCGGGTAATTTCTGCCAAAGAATAATGTATGGCCTCAATTTCTAGCACCAACACAGCACCTTCTTGAACCAAGGCCGAATGGGCAAAAGCCTGCATGGCCATTTCTCTTCCTCGCAGCATACCCTCATAATTACCTTCCGAATTTTGTAAAGCCAAAGCCGTAAAACCCGTATTGGCCATATGATTCCAGATATCAAACAAATGTAACTTGGCAGATATTACAAAAGGCTGCGGAGGTAACATAAAATGCTCTACCCTTTCGTTTTCCCTTTCAGCAGTTATCGCATACGTAACATAACCAATAACCTTTCCCAATTCTACCACAGGCAATTCTTTCACCTGCCAGTCTTCCATAAACAGCAATGCATTTTCTGCCGTATCGGAGCGTTTTAAGGGAAACATTTCTTGTGAAATAAATTGTATGGCAAACATGTATTAGGGTTTTGAGGTGTGCTTGGCATAGAATGCCGAAGCCAATGTATTAAATTCTGCTGGTTGCTCCATCATTGGTGCATGCCCACATTTATCTATAAAATACTTTTCCGAGTTGGGAAACAATTCATGAAACTCATCGCAAACCTCTGGTGGAGTAATGGTATCTTGCTTACCCCAAATTAAACAAACAGGCATCTTAAAATTGGGAATATCATTTCGCATATTGTGCCTTATGGCAGATTTGGCCATTGTTAAAATGCGAAGCAACTTACCTTTGTCTTGTATCGTTTCATACACTTCATCTACCAATTCATCGGTGGTTGAGGCTGGATCGTAAAAGGTCTTACTAATTTTTTCTTTTAAGAATTGTTTATCACCCTTGCGCGGATAAGAAGCGCCAAAAGCATTCTCGTATAAGCCCGAACTACCGGTTAACAATAAAGTTTTAACCTTTTGTGGATGCTTCTTAACGTAAACCAAACCAACATGCCCGCCTAAAGAATTGCCTAAAATATGTACTTCTTTAAAACCTTTGAACTCAATAAAATCATGGATAAAATTAGCCAAGCCCTCTACACTCAATTTAAGAATATTCATTTCAAAAATGGGCATCAGCGGAATTACCACCCTATGGCCTTTACTAAAATGGTTTAATACATCCTTCCAATTGCTGAGGGCACCAAATAATCCATGCAAAAGCAAGAGCACTTCGCCATTGCCTTCATCAATGTAACTATATTTACCTTCCTTGTGAATTTTGTACTCCATGCAAGAATAAATCTTAGCCAAATATAGTTAACAATAACAAAGGGTCAATTTATTTTAAAAGTTCTATAAAGTTTTTTACAATTTGTAAGCCAAATTGGGTAGTACAACTCTCTGGATGAAACTGCAAACCATAGATGGGTAATGTTAAGTGTTCAAGTGCCATAACCTCATGATTATGAAAACAATTAGCCCTTAAAACTGGTGGCAAATCTCTTACAACCAAAGAATGGTAACGTGTAGCAAAAAAATTTTCTGAAATATCTTTAAAAAGTACCCCTCCGGTATGCCGCATAGGGTCAATTTTGCCATGCCTTGGCGCATCTAACTTTTCTAAACGGGCGCCAAAATGCAATCCAATAGCTTGTTGACCCAAGCAAACCCCCAGTATAGGAACCTTCCCTATCCATTGCGGTAATACCTGCATTAAATACCCCGCATCTTCTGGTTTACCCGGCCCAGGCGATATTACCAAAGCTGCATAAAAACTGGCATCTACAGCCATTAACAAGGGGTCATCGTTACGCACCACTTCGCAGTTTGCCCCACATATGGCCAGGTAATCTGCCAGCATATACGTAAAGCTGTCGTAATTGTCGATGAGAAGGATTTCCATAAAAATACTTGGCAAAAATGTTCTATTCTATCCTTCACACCAAATTCTTTCTTATGATTGTAAAAAATATTATGAAAAAGTACCTAAACATAGGTTGCGGAAGTAGGTATCATTCTGCTTTTGAAAACATAGACGTAAATCCAGCCCATCCTTCCATTATTAAACATAATGTAAAAAAGGGGCTGCCCTTCCCTGCCAACTCATTCGAAGCTGTTTACCACTCGCATGTTTTAGAACACCTGCCTTCAGAAAAAGGAAAGGCCATGTTAGAAGAGTGTTTTAAAGTACTTCAGCCTGGAGGTGTTATTAGAATTGCAGTACCCGATTTAGAAAAAATGGTACGCTTTTACTTAAGCCAATTGGATCAAGCCGACCTTAGCCAAGAAACCCATAAGGTAAAATATGAATGGGCTATTTTGCAGTTGTTCGACCAAGTGGGAAGAAACGAAGGTGGCGGAAACATGCTCCCTTTCTTAAGCCAATATGCCAAACCCTACCAAAGTTTTTTAGGAGAACAAATTGGGTTAGAATTAGACTTTGCCCTACAACACCAAACCCCTGGCGGCATAAAGCAAAAGTTATACCTGCTAAAAAAGCAATTACAAGCCTTGCTTAACAAAATACCTTTTATGCAGTATTACCAAATAGGTAAGTTTAGATTAGGCGGAGAAGTGCATTACCGCATGTACGATAAATTATCTTTGAGTATTCTCTTACTTTCTTGTGGCTTTGTTGAACCAAAAGTTTGTGGCGCATTAGAAAGTAGCATTGCCAATTGGAGCTCATTTAACTTAGATGCGGTAGACGGAAAAACCATAAAACCCGACTCCCTATTTATGGAAGCTAAAAAGCCCTAAGCCCTTGAAGATTTTATTACTCAATACCAACGATAGCCGAGGTGGCGCTGCAAAGGCCTGCTACCGCTTACTCCAAAGCTTAGGTGACAAGGCCAAGTTAATGGTATTAGAAAAGAAAACTGAAGGTAATACCCAAATCTATGCAGCAGTATCAAATAGATTAACCTTTTTCTTTTATACTAGAATTAACAAATACCTATTACGCCTAAAGGGCATTAAACCTAACACTACTTTTAATGACGATAAAATAAGTCTTAGCTTGCAACAACACCATTTGGTTAAAGAGGCAGAGCTCTTGCATTTGCATTGGATAAACAGAGGATTTATAAGTTTAAATGAGTTAGGTAACTTAAGTAAGTTGAACAAGCCCATAGTGATAACTTTGCACGATATGTGGTATTTTACGGGAGGATGTCATTTCCCAGCAAATTGCAACAAATACCAAAACACATGTGGCGCTTGCATTGCCATAGATTCAGAAAAAGCAGAAGATATAAGCACCCAACAACAAGCTTTAAAAGCTAAACTATATGCCGCCAAACAGCTGCACTTTATTGCTCCTAGTTATTGGATGCAACAAAAAGCCTTAGCTTCTAGTTTATTAACAAACGCAAACATAAGTGTTATTAAAAATGGTTTAGACTTGAACCTATATAAGCCCAATGCAGAGACGAAAAAAAACTGGCGCACCAAGCAGCAAATTGCACCAGATACCTTGCTGGTTTTAAATGGCGCAGAATCTGTTGCCGACGAAAGAAAAGGTTTTGCCTTACTAATGCTTGCCCTAGAAAAACTGCACCAACTGCAACTCCCTTTTGAACTTATTGTTTTTGGCAATACTGGTAATTATAATTTTAGCAACTTGCCCTATAC
>VEQB01000015.1 GCA_018883485.1 Bacteroidota bacterium | reverse complement strand
GAACTACCAAAGGCTCGTACCCAATGTAACTTACCTTAAGTGTTCTTCTTCCTACTGGCACTTTCTCAATTTTAAATTCGCCATTGGCATCAGAAGCTGCACCCTTAGCCTCAAGGCCAACCACTACTACGGTTGCACCAATAAGCGGCTGTTTGCTTTCTTGATCCACTATGCTACCTCTAATGGTTTGTGTAGCATTATTGTTTTGCGCACTTAAGGCAACCGCGCATAACATAGCTGCTAAGGTAAACAAGGCAGCTAAAAGATTACGTTGTAAAATAGAATATTTCATTGTGTTGGTTTTGATGAAACAAAGATGAAAAAGCTTGATACTTTCTAATCCATGTTTCGGATGAACCGTATAGTTTAGTAGATGAAGCAAACAGAATTATAGTTTATCAAAAAAAAGCTGTAATTTGGTAGTTTCAAAATACTCCTATGAAAAAAGTTATTATTCTTTTAGCAGTTTGCTTACTTACTATTTCGGCTTGCAAAAAGCAAGAAACCACCGAAACGCCAGCACCGAATATACCAACAGTACCCCAAGAAGAAGTGGTAGAAATTAGCACTTCATTTGGCACCATGCATTTATGGCTTTACAAACAAACACCTTTACATAGAAAAAACTTTTTAGCACACACAGATTCTGGCTATTTTAATGGCACCACGTTTCACCGTATAGTAAAGAACTTTGTAATACAAGGTGGCGACCCAAATAGTAAAGATGCAGACACTACCAATGATGGCTCTGGCGGGCCGGGCTATACAATACCAGCAGAAATAAAAAGTACACTTAAGCACGTTTATGGTGCGGTGGGTGCTGCTAGAACTAACAATCCAGAAAAAGCCTCCAGTGGTTCACAATTTTATATTGTGACCAACAAAGCGGGTACTGCCAACTTAAATAATGACTATACTGTTTTTGGGCAAGTTATTGGCGGTTTAGATACTGCCTACACCATCTCGGTTCAACCCAAAAACAGTAAAGATAGGCCTTATACTAATATAGAAATGCAACTAAAAATAATCAAACTAAGTGCCGCAGAAATAAAAACACGCTTTAATTTTGATGTGGCCAAAGCAGATAGTTTGTAGATGGTATTCCAGATCAGGTATATGTTCTAGTTAGCGTTCAAAAATTCTATTATTATTTTGCCCCTACGGAGCTTACTTCCGCAACTAAATCTTATGTAAACACTTCACCTACCGCAACTCCTCCACTCCTGCCTTTATTAACTCAACCACGCTTGGATCAATAAGCGTGCTTGTATCCCCCAAACTAGAAGTATCGCCTTCTGCAATTTTTCTAAGTATACGTCGCATAATTTTACCTGAACGTGTTTTAGGTAAGGCTTTCACGACTTGTATTTTATCTGGACTCGCAAATGGGCCAATGAGTTTTCTTACATGTGTTTTTACTTCAGCGCAAAGTTCCTCGTAGGAATGATGCTCTCTATCGCAAATAACAAAGGCCCAAATACCTTGTCCCTTAATATCATGCGGATAGCCTACCACTGCACTTTCAATAACATACCCATGCTCATTAATGGCATCTTCTACTTCACCCGTTCCTATTCTATGTCCGCTCACATTAATAACATCATCTACTCTTCCTGTTATCCTTATATACCCATCGGCATCGCGCTTGCAACCATCACCTGTAAAATACTTGCCTGGGTAAGTGCTAAAATAAGTTTGTCTAAAGCGCTCATGATCTCCATACAAGGAACGCGCCATGCCTGGCCATGGAAACTTTAAACACAAATTCCCTTCTACGCCATTACCTTCTACCTCTTCGCCTTTTTCATCTACAATCGCCAATTGCACACCTGGCAGAGGCAAAGTGGCAAAGGCGGGCTTTAATGGAGTTATATGAGCCAAGGGTGAAATTAAAATACCTCCTGTCTCGGTTTGCCACCAAGTATCTACAATAGGGCAATTGCCTTTACCTACATTTTTATGATACCAGTGCCAAGCTTCTTCATTTATTGGTTCACCCACAGAACCCAATACTTTTAAGGAGCTTAGGTCTTTTCCAATAAAAGGTGTTTCCCCAAAAACCTCCAAAGACCTAATTGCAGTTGGTGCTGTATAAAAAATATTCACCTTATATTTAGCTATCAAATCCCAAAACCTACCTGCATCTGGCCAAGAAGGAATTCCTTCGAATAGCAGAGTAGTTGCCCCATTAAGCAATGGACCATACACCACATAACTATGCCCAGTTACCCACCCAATATCTGCGGTGCAACAAAACACATCCTTGTCTTCATATTGAAAAACATTCTTAAAAGTATAGGTCGCATACACCATATAACCTGCTGTGGTATGCAACACGCCTTTGGGTTTACCGGTTGAACCAGAGGTATACAAAATAAACAATGGGTCTTCGGAATCAACCCTTACCGCCTCATGCACGCTGGAAACTTCATTCATACAAGATTGCCAATCATAATCTCTGTTTGCTTGTAAGGTTATTGGAAGATTTTTATGGTTGTAAACAATACAAGAAGTAATGCTTGGTGTAATTTGCATGGCCTCATCTGCAATGGCTTTTAACTCAATTTTCTTTTCACCTCTGGTCATGCCATCTGCTGTAATAAGCACAGAACACATAGCATCATTAATTCTATCTGCTAACGATTGAGAAGAGAAGCCCGCAAATACCACCGAATGTATAGCACCTATTCTTGCACAGGCTAACATAGCTATGGCAGCCTCTGGAACCATAGGCATATAAATGCAAACTCGGTCTCCCTTTTTTACCCCTTTTTTTTCTAATACATTAGCAAATTGTTGAACCAAACTATGCAGCTCGGCATAGGTTAACTTTCTGCTTGCTTCATTAGGGTCGTTAGGTTCCCAAAGTATGGCAGTTTGTTGGCCGCGCTGGGCGATATGTCTATCTAAACAATTCTCTGAAATATTTACTTTGCCACCAGCAAACCATTCTATTTGGGGTTCAATAAAATTCCAGTTTAACACTTTATCCCAAGGCTTCTGCCAAAGAAAGGTTTGTGCTATTTCGGCCCAAAACGCCTCGGGATTTTCTATACTTTTTTGATAAGCTTTTTCATAAGCTTCAAACGAATTGATATGCGGAACCATATGGTAACAATTAGTTTACTAAGTTAACAAACCTAAAGCAGGAAAAGAAATACTAGCTTAAACTTTTGTTTGTAGGTTAACCAAAAAACTAAGGCATCTCTGGAATGAGACGGGTAAGTAAATTACTCTGGATTTTGAGTAATAGGTTCGCTCACTTCGGAAGCACTGTTATCTGCAATAGATTGATTAGAAACGGCGGCCGGTTCAGCAATTACTTTATCGAAGGGTCTTGGTCCCAAAATTTCTTGCAAATCATGTTGTAATAAGATTTCGCGCTGGAGTAATATTTTAGATAACTCTTCTAGCTTCTCGCGCTTTTCCATCAACAATGCTTTGGTTCGCGCATAACATTTGGTTATAATGTTACGTACCTCTACATCTATCATCTCTGCTGTTTTCTCGCTGTATGGCTTGGTAAAACCATATTCTTGGTTACCGTCATAAAAACTTACGTTACCCACATTGGCATTCATCCCATAAATGGTAACCATTCCATAAGCCATTTTTGTAACACGCTCTAAGTCGTTTTGTGCGCCTGTGCTAATTCTGTTAAACACAATGTCTTCTGCCACTCTACCACCTAGGGTCATGCACATCATGTTTTCTAATTGTTCTGTAGTATACAAGTATTGGTCTTTAGGTAAGTACTGTGCATAGCCCAAGGCAGCAACGCCTCTAGGCACTATACTAACTTTCACTAATGGGTCTACCCCTTCTAAGAACCAACCAGAAATAGCATGACCACTTTCGTGGTAAGCAATAATTTCTTTTTCTTCGGTTGAGATAATTTTATTCTTTTTCTCCAAACCTCCAATAATTCTATCTATGGCATCTTGAAAATCTTTCATATCTACACTTTGCTTGTTGTTACGAGCGGCAATTAAAGCTGCCTCATTACACACATTAGCAATATCTGCCCCAGCAAAGCCAGCAGTTTGCATAGAGAGTTTCATTGGGTCAATTCCTTCGGCTAATTTAAGTGGCTTTAGGTGTACTTTAAAAATTTCTTCTCTACCATTTAAATCAGGTCTATCGATAGAAATTTGTCTATCAAAACGCCCTGGGCGAAGTAGTGCTGAATCTAGTATATCTGGCCTATTGGTAGCCGCAAGAATAATAACACCTAAATCTGTAGCAAAGCCATCCATTTCGGTAAGCAATTGGTTTAAGGTATTCTCACGCTCATCATTTCCGCCTTGAACCATATTTTTACCACGGGCCCTACCTACGGCATCAATTTCATCAATAAAGATAATACAAGGTGCTTTTTCTTTGGCTTGTTTAAATAAATCGCGCACACGACTAGCACCTACCCCCACAAACATTTCTACGAAATCTGAACCAGAAAGAGAAAAGAAAGGCACACCAGCTTCACCAGCAACTGCCTTAGCAAGCAAAGTTTTTCCAGTTCCTGGAGGGCCTACCAACAAAGCTCCTTTAGGGATTTTACCACCCAAGGTAGTATATTTCTTAGGATTCTTTAAGAAGTCTACAATCTCCATTACTTCTACTTTGGCCTCATCTAAACCAGCTACATCTTTAAAAGTAATATTAACATGTTGGTCTTTATCGAACAATTGGGCTCTGCTCTTTCCAATATTAAATATTTGACCTCCTGGCCCTGCGCCTCCGCCGCCCATGCGGCGCATCACGAACATCCATAAGGCTATTAACAATACAAAAGGTAACAACCAACTTACAATATCGCCAAAATAATTATGTTGCGTTAAGGTTTCGGCAATAATTCTTTCTCCAGGAGGATACGATTCTTGGCGCTTTGATAAATCTTCTTCAAAGCTACCTACATCACTAATTTCAAAAAAGTAATGAGGACCTACCTCTGTTGCAAAGATGCCTGTACGCGCCTTTAAATCTGCGTACTTTTCATTCTTCAAAGCCTCCTTCTTAATGGTTATTTCTACACGCTCTTTATTTACAACAACTAATTTTTCTATATCGTGAGAAGGCAACATCTCTGTAAGAAATTTGGTCTTACTAGTTTTTAAAGCAGCATCTTTAGGTGCGAATTGTAAGGCCAAAAAAACTACAGTTACTATACCATAAATCCAATAAAAATTAAACTTTGGTACAATTGGCGGTAACTTGGGTTTCTTATTTCTATCGGGATTACCAGAACCTGATTTGAAAGGATTATTATCTGACATTTTAAAATTGTATTGCTAAATTTTTTATTCTAATTATACGGGTAAGGTCAAACGTTTGCCAACCCATGATTGGCTTAAAGGAAGCAGCCACGCTTGTTCTAATTCTTCTTTTGTTTGCACTAGGTTATTAAATACTTTGGCATCTAAACTAATACTTTGCGTTTCAATTTCCATTTTTAATTGTTGAAAATCCATAACTTTTATTTCATCGCCATTTGCCACTTGTATAGCCATGCGGTTAAAAAAGTTAATTCCTAACTTTTCCCCAAATTCCTTCATTAATTTTACAGATTTGTCAATTCCACATCCACTAATTGGATGTGTAGTTTCATCAACCATTAAAACCACAAAATGTTTATGTAAAACGGCTGCCGTGGCTTTTAGCGGAATTTCATGGGCTGTCCACCCTTGAGTAAAACCCTTAAGCTGTTCTTCGAGCCAAGTTATTTCCTCTAGGTTTAGCATTTTATTGGAGGCATAAACCCAAACTCTTGATTTTAGCGGGAAATTGATGAATTGATGTTTCATAAACAAGTAGAGAGCAAAAATACCAAAAATTACGCCATTGACAGATTGTCAGCGGAAATTTATTGAATTTCTATATATTGCAGTAGCTATTTCTTAAAATTGTGATATGAAAAAAACATTACTCATCCTATTATTCAGCTGTTTAGTATTGGTTACTAAAGCACAAAACGATGAATGGCAATTTGGAATTGGATTTGGTTCCGTTCAGGAAATTGCTGTCAGAAACCAACAACACCCCCTTTATGAGGTGGCGCAAACCGTTGGAGAGTCTAATGCAAATTATGTTTATTCTGCCGTTGGCCCAATCAAAGTTGGGTACCGCTCTCATGAAAATAAAAACTTTTTATTGGGCGCCGACTTTTCCTACACCAACAATGGGGTTCAAACCAAAAGTTCAAGTGGGAAAATTAGTAATTCTAATTTCTACCATTACACCCTCATGGCCAGTACCTCCTATAAATATATTGATAACCCTAATTTAGTGGTTTATTCGGGTGTTGACTTTGGTGTTTGTTACATGACTGCCAAAAACCAAGAAACAGAAAGAAAGATTAACACACTAACCGCTGCATACCAATTAAACTTTGTTGGAATCAGATATGGTCAAAAGCTTGGTGGCTTTGCAGAATTAGGTATGGGCTTTAATGGCTTTTTAAGTGGTGGAATCTTTTACAGAGTTTTTTAAATATAATAGGTTGAGATAAGCGGAAAGGCTTATTTTTGAGCCCACTCAAAAAGAGTGGCTTTTTTATGACTATAGACCCAACAAGTATTGTAATAGTGGGCGCAGGACCCGCTGGCTGCACTACTTCCATGTTTTTAAGTAAAGCTGGCATTCCACATACCATAATTGATAAGGCAGTTTTTCCGAGAGATAAAGTTTGTGGAGATGCTTTAAGTGGTAAAGTGGTGTATGTGCTTAAAGAGCTAAATAATGGCTTATTGCAAGAATACACAGAGAATGCCCAATCCTTTTTACCCAGTTGGGGAGTAAAATTTGTAGCCCCTAATGGCAAGTCAATTGATATCCCTTTTAAAAGTGATATGTCTAAGGAAGATCATGCCCCAGGCTTTATTAGCAAGCGGATTGACTTTGACAACAGTCTTTTTAACCACCTTGATCCTAAATTTGCCAATATTCATACAAATGCCGAATTAATAACTGTTAAACCTCATATAAATGGCATAGACCTTACCTGCAAAATGGGAGGAATTGAGCAAGTGTTTGCCAATGTTAAAATGGTAATAGGCGCAGAAGGCGACCGAAGTCTTATTGGGAAACAATTGGGTGGGATCAAAAAGGAAAACCTGCATTACTGCGCTGGTATTAGAGCTTATTATGAAGGCGTGAAAGATTTACACCCTCAGAATTTTATTGAATTACATTTCTTAGATGAACTCCTGCCTGGCTATTTTTGGATTTTCCCTCTGCCGAATGGTCAGGCAAATGTGGGTGCTGGCATGTTAAGTGATACAGTAAGCAAGAAAAAAATTAACCTAAAGGCAGACATGCTCAAGGCCATTGAAAATAACCCAAACATTAAAGAGCGTTTTAAAGATGCTAAACTATTGGGTAAAATCGAGGGTTGGGGGCTTCCTTTAGGTTCAAAACAAAGAAGCTTAAGTGGAGATAACTATTTACTTGCGGGTGATGCCGGCAGTTTAATAGATCCATTTACAGGAGAAGGAATAGGTAATGCCATGTATAGCGGCATGTTGGCAGCTAACCATATAGAAGCGGCCATTAAAGCTAACCGTTTTGATGCTTCTTTTAACAAAGCTTATGATGCTATTTTCTACCACAAGCAATGGGATGAATTAAAGCTAAGCCATACCATGCAAAAATTAGTGAAGTATCCTTGGCTATTTAATTTTGTGGTAAACAAAGCTCATAAAAATAAAACTCTCAGAGAAACCATTAGTTGCATGTTCGAAGACCTCGATATGCGTTCTAGGCTGCGTAGTCCTAAGTTTTATCTTAAGTTGCTATTTAATAACAATTAAGGTTTTTTTCTTATCAAAGTTATCCCATCCCGCAATGGAAGCATTAAAACTTCTACACGGGTATCTGCATTTACCTTTTGATTAAAAGCGTGAAGTGCAATGGTATCTTTATCTTTGATCCGAGCTTGGTCGTCAATTACTTTACCGCTCCACAATACATTATCAGCAATAATTAAGCCCCCTGGGTTTAGACGGTCTATTACCAAATCAAAGTACTTAGCATAATTTTGCTTATCGGCATCAATAAAAACCAAATCGAAAGTTTGCGGTAAGGTGCGAATAATTTGATAGGCATCACCAACTATAAACTGTATGCAATCTTGAAGCTTTGCCTCTGCAATATGTTCTCTTATTACCCCTTCTAATTCTGGATTAATATCAATGGTAACTAGCTTTCCTCCTGGTCTTAATCCTTCTGCCAAACAAATAGCTGAATAACCAGTATAAGTGCCTATCTCCAAGATATGTGTTGGGCCAATAAGCTTGCTTAACATAGAAAGAAACCTACCCTGCAAGTGCCCACTTAGCATACGTGGTTGTAATACGTTAGCATGTGTGTAACGATTTAACTTTTGCAACGCTGGGCTTTCAGACGCACTGTTATCTTCGCAGTACTTTAACAATAATTTATCTATAAATTCCATTTTATTGTATGGTATATCTTACAGAAAAGCCGCCACTTGTAATAACTGTTGGAAATGAATTAGAAGTATATGGAACCGTTTTTCTTCTATCGTAAAAGATACGAAGTATAAGCTTCTCGTTAATATTATAATCTATGGTTGGCTTAATACTTATTACGCGTTGGCCTAAAACTGGATCATTGCTAGGAATATCTAAGTTTCTAACTTTGGTCTGATTTTCACGAATGGCAAAATCGAAACGGAAATTAATATCATTATCAAGTTGGCGCTTTCTGCCACCAAATTCGAAAGGTATCTTGAGCTTGTTTGTTCTATAGCCCCAACCAAAGGTTATCTCTTCGCCCATTTGCTCATTTAATTGCCGATTACCTAATGCAAAGTTTAAGGTTCTATCTTTATTATAACCTACCTTAAAATTCATATTATTTACCAGCGTAACATCTATTCCAATCAATGGGCTAAATCTTTCGCTTACCATTATTTGTCTAATCACATAAGTAGGTGCAAAGTCTGAACTTAAAGTTATGTTGCGAGCCGTATCCATAACCGTTTGAAACCCGCCTACATTATAGGTACTGGTGTAGGCATGTTGAATATTAACATTAGAAGCATACTCTTGAATGGCCTTTAATTTACTTAAGCCATTGTATGTAATTCTCCAATTTGGAATTGGAAAATTTTGAAAGGGACTTAAGCCTACTTTTTCTGTAGAGATACCTCTATACGCAGCTAAGAATGCAGGAATCAAAACATCTTGTTGATATGGGCCATAGCCTTCTGGGAAAGTATCGCCTGGAGAAGCAATGCCCTTCTCGGCTGCCAAACGTCTTGCTATATCAATCCTATTGGCTTCAAATTGTTTAAATACGTCCGAAATTCCATTCTTATCTTCCTTAGAAAATGAGGTTCTTATGATATTGTAACTAATGCTATAACTTCCTTGTTCAATAGGTGTTCCATAGTCTCTATAATCGCCACTATCTGGGTCAAACTTAAAATAGGCAGTGTAATTTTTAGAATAACTTTTATTGGCAGAAAGCTCTATTCTAAAATCATTTATGGGCTCTAAAGTTCCTCTTGCATTAATGGCTTCTTGGTAATTTTGAACATATGGATTTACAACACGGGGGTCGCTACTAAGCCAGCCTTTTTCTGCCGCTTTAAATCTATAATTAGGATCTTGCAAACCAAAGATAAAATCAAAACCGGGGGCAGCCACATCAAAGTTCTGACCCAAATACTGCGGGGTTGGTCTAAAACCTGGAAGCACCGTTCCGGAAGTAGTAGAATAAGAACCACTCACATTTTTAACCATGGTTATCAATCTAACAGGATACTCTACCCATGGCGTTACTTTGCCTGTTTTCTCTTCTTCCTTCTTCTTTTTCTTATCTTTAGGAGCTGCCTTAGCATCTGCATCTGCTCCAGCTCTTGGATTCTTTGCTCCAGTGGCCCTTGGATTAGTGATGCGCCTGTACAACCCAAACTTATTATACAATTGAATAAAGTTTAAATTTAAATTCCATTGCTGTTGCTGAGAATTTTGAATGGTATTACCTAAACTATCTGCCGCAGGAGGAGCTTGGGTCCAAGAGTAATTTACACTGTAATTATAAGTAAACTGACTTACCCATTGCATGTAAGGAAGTTTGTTTACAGGTATATTTACGTTAGCCTGAGCCACTTGATCGTAGCGGGTTAACCTGCCCCCATTAAAGAAATTTTGCCTAATAGAATCTCTTTTCTCTGGTGTATCTTCTGCTATTCTTCCATTAGGTTCATCCACCCTAGCATCTGCAGTGGCGTTATAATTTAGTTTCACATTTCTGGTTAGGTCCCAGCGCAACTCGTAGTTTCTGCGCATGGTAAATAGCTTATCGTACATAACTGGAAGTACAGTTTCTCTGCTATCATTATTTCTATTTAGCATTTCGCCATAACGTCTATCTGCCTCTACCCTAAAGCCCCAATTGGCTGGTAAATAGTTAAAATTAATATCTTTAATAAGTTCCAGATTCTTATTCTTTATAAACTTAAAAGGTTCAACAGGCTTATTTACAAAAGTAAAATTATAGGTAAGCATACCTTTATAATTCTTCAAAGAGTTATACTCTAAAGTTTGATTTCTTCTAAATGTTTCGGTGAAAGAATAAGTTAAAGCAAAATTTTCTATATCAAAAAAATGGGCTTGCTTGGCACCAACTCTATTCTTTCTTACATTGGTAAAGTTAAAGCTTCTTCTCAAAGCAAAATCATCTGCGGCTCTGCCAATTTGATCAGATCTTTCTGGGTTTGTAGTTTCATCTATCTCCTTTTGCAACCTTGTATCTGGATTAAGCGGATTATAATATGGTCTAATTAAAGTATTGCCATAAGAGAAAAAGAAAGGCACAGAAATTCCCGAGTTTTTAGGAAAGAATTTACCCAATTCGAAATTGGTTTGAAAATCGTAAGCATAATCATCGCTCATACTTCTTTCTAACAACTTCTTATCTATGCCACCATAGCCAACACTTCTGTAAGAACCACTCAATTGTACATTTCCAAAATCTGCTAACTTAGCCAACACCCTTCCAACTGCCGCGTCCCCTCCACGGGTGCTAAATTCTGTCATGCGCAATTCATTAAACCAAACCTCTGCACATTTAGGTAAACCATCGTCGCCCGTGCTACCTGGTCTGCGTTTTGGATTTCTAATACCCAACATCATGGTGCGCAGTTGCGAGTAATCTGGCATACCCACCACCGTATAAGTACCTCTTCCTACTTGCCTAGAATAAGGCGCAGTAAAGGCAAAGCCAGCATTGGTTCTTTCAATTTTAGTATTGATAAATTCCTCTAAAATAATATCCATCTCATTCTCTGTTGGCCAAATAGCAGATGGGTCGCTTGCCCCACTCTCTGTAACATTCAATGGAATTTCATATTCATAGTAGTTATTGGTAAGGTCTGTTCCAAACCTAATAAAAGCAGTAAGCTGCCCATTTTTTAACTCTGCACCTTCTGCATGTAAAAACATGCGTAAGCGTTTATATTGACGTAAATCTACATTGGTATTTTTAAACACCGCTCTGGCATCACCATCTTTTAAATTACATGTAAGTAGGCTTAAAGATTGTTCATTTTGCTGAATGGCATTGGGAGAACTAAAATCAATTTCGCGTTGTATACCTGGAGGTACGGTATAAATAATTGGTTTACGTTGTCCGTTCTTTTCTATGTTAACCGTAGAAACTACAAATTGCGTGTTATCTGTAGGGTCAATGGGCCTATGTTCACCTCCCACCACAAGGCTATTTAAATACTTACGCCAATCTGCTCTTACTAATTGTAAAGACGCAAAACGCATGATGGTAGGTTCGGCAAAACCTTTCATGTACATCCTTATAAATCGAATAGATTTAAAGTCGTTTATCTCTCCAACTTTCCTTTCAAACTCTCTCACAGGAACCTTTAATTGATACCATTTTTCTGGAGCAAAATCTCCGTTGATAAACTTGGCATTGGCCGTTAAGGTATCAGTTACATAGTTTCTTCCAATTACAAATGCATCTCTTGCTATCTCTATTCTATATTGAAAATATTCTTCTACCCCATTTACCGTATAATCTCGGTTCAGGTCTTCATTATCTGGTATATTGGTAGCAGCTGTTGGGTAATTTTCTGGAGATTGTTCAACGGTTGGAGAATTTCCTTGGTGCCTATTAAACTTCTTATAACGACTCAAAACATTAAAAGTTGAATCATCGTAATCACGTCCTAAATAATAATGATAGTTGTCATTAGAAGGGTCGTTAACGGCATTACTGTATGCTGTGGAAGTTGGCCCAAATCTATTTAATACTTGCTCTGTATAGGTT
Organism: Bacteroidota bacterium; assembly: GCA_018883485.1. Lineage (GTDB taxonomy): Bacteria > Bacteroidota > Bacteroidia > UKL13-3 > UKL13-3 > B1. The sequence goes on along the minus strand of VEQB01000015.1, from coordinate 3,396 downwards.
TGTTTAAAAAACTCTCTTTCGGCATCATCATTAAATCCATCCAAACCTATGTCTTGATTAGCTCTAATATTTGGATCAGCATCAAAAGCATAGTTAATAACAGGTAACCTAGATACTCTGCCCCAAACGGTAGTATCGGCGGTGGCGGTTTGATCCGGGTCGTTATTTTTAGGTAAGCCATTTTCTGCCACCCTTCTATTGTCTCTTAAAATATCTTCCGATATATTTCCTAAATTGATATACAAAAAGCCTTTATCTACGCTGGCTGGCTTATCTGCAAAGGGATCCATTACCCACATTTCAATATAATCTATATTGGCTTGTTCAAAATCGTTTTGGTCTATCTTACGCATAATACCACCCCAATTGCTACGCGGGTTATTTAAGGTACCATCTGCATTTAAATCATTTACATTATAATTATAAGGTCCCTTTTCACTTGGGAAAAAGGCTAAATCTAAAGTTGGTAAAGTTGTAGGTAAGCCCTGTTGAATTTGTTTGTTTCTAAATACATCTTGTTGTAAAACCTCCCTTGAAGCATGGTTAGAAAGTGCACTTGGATCATCTCTTAAATGCTTAGGCGTAAAAGCATCATTTCTATAAAAGGTTGTAGCAATAGTGTACCAAGCTAAATTAGCACGTTTAAAACCATACTCTAAACTATTAATAGAATTACCCTCTGGGAAATTATCTGATTGCCCTTGTGGTGTGCTTGCTAATGCCCAGCCATTTCCCATACGAATATCAAATGGTGTTTCTGCTCCTTCAAAATCATCTAAATAAGCGGTACCACCTTGTTGGAGGGAGTTTTGCACACCTGGAATTAATCTGGCATATTCACCAGAAACTGTAAAGCTTGAGGGTTCTTTGGTTTCAATAAATGGCAGCTTATCTACCAACTTAGTAATCATTCTGCTTTGCTTGGTCCACGTTCCGTCCACCCCTACAACTATATTAGAAATAGGCTCTTCTCCTATATTTACTTTGGGCGTAAGTGGTCTTTCATTTAAGTACATAAATGTTCCACCCAAAATTAAATCTGGACTATACTTATAATCGAACCTAGCTCCCAATAAACTCTTCTGTTGAATTTGAAATAGATTATTGCTCTCTGAAGACACTTTAATTACCGCGCCAGAATTGAGTAAAGCCGTATTTACAATTTTTACACGCCCTAAATTATAATCTACTATATAATCTTGGTTCTCTGTTAAAGGAGCTCCATTTGCTGTAACTCTTACAGAACCTCTAGGCACATTGGTTGAACCTAAAGAAATTTCGTTGGTACTACTACCTTGGTAAGTTCCTCGCAAAAAGAACTTATTAAATTGGGGCTGTTGTATGGCAGAAAAGCGCGTAGAATCGTAAAGTGCAAAGAAACAATAATAGTTAGCTAAGGTTGGGTCGCTAACAAATTTTTGAGCCAAATAAGTACCAAAAGGTTCTACGGTTGGCAAAAACACCCTACCCGTTTGCGAGTTTACCGTTATGCCTTCAATAAAGTCGAACAAACCATCCGAAACTGGCTCTTGTTGCATGTTCAACTTATCTACATTAAATACATTTAGCAAAGGTTGATTGCTAATTTGAGGCTCGCCTTTAACAGGCAAATAACTTAAATCTGTTCCACTTGGGTCATCTGCATAAAATAGGTTCAAGCGGAAATCTTTGGGTTGAATATTAAATGAACCTAGAGAATACACATTCTTCATCATCAAATCCCATACGGGAAGGTCTGGACGTAATGATGGACCTTTTAACATCTTTAAAAACAAAACTTCTGGGTTAGTTGTATTTCGCGGTATATCTTGAGAAAAATCTCCCACTTTAAATGGAATTCCATCTATAGTTCCTTCATAGGCAACGTTCAATACATCGTCATTATTTAGCGCTTGGTTCAAGGAGATATACCCTAAACGAGGATTAAAGCTATACTCGTTAGGGCCCAATTGCCTAGCAAAATTAACCATCTGATATTGTGAGATAGGTTTTAAACCCGTAATTACCTGATCTTGCAATAGTTTATTTTCTATTTGATAGCTAGCCCTAAATTTTGCCGCCTCAGCAGCATTGTTGTTTCCATTTAGATAGGTATTAGCATTAGCAGGATCGTACAAATTGTTTGCGCCATTGCCAACAGGAACACCTCCATTTACTTGCCAATATTTATTATCTAAGCGGTTAGATTCTCCTAAGTCTGTAAACCCAATTACATCTCTAGATTGCTCAAACGAACCGCTGCGATTGGTTACCCAAACCTCTACACGAGTAATTACAACAGGCGAGCCTACAAAAGGCAAGTTTCTTAACCAAGCTTCGTAATTATCTCTAAAGTAATGCGCCAAAAAGTAATGGCGATTCATGTCATAATTATCACACTGTATATCAAACCTTGTGGTGGTATTTCCGCCGCTTAATTCTGTTTCTTGAGTTTTACCACGCTGGTTGGCAAAGACACTGGTAACGGTTAATTTACCAAATTGCATAGTAGTTTTTATACCAAACAAACTTTGGCTACCTTGGATTAAGGTAGTATTGAGCGGCAAGCCCACATTTCCTAATTCAATTTTCTTAATGATATCATCTTCCTTACCAGCAAAATCAAGTTTCATTTGGTTCTCAAACTCAAAGGTAGCTTCAGTATCATAGTTAAGGTTAACTTTAAGTTTATCGCCAACTTGGCCGGTTACATTTAACTGTATTTTTTGCCGAAAATCAAACTGCCCCGTTCTTTGCTGCCTTAAAGAAAAGGCTGGATTTTGAACCCTGTTAAAGTTTCCTGCAAAAATAACTTCTGCAGTACCTCTCGGACGAATATCAATAACCCCACTGCCAAAGATTTTATCTACTATCTTATTATTGATATTTATGGGAGGTAAAATGCCTGTTCCTTTAGTAAAATTATTGGCTTGAGAGCGTTGCCTAAAATAATCGCCATTGGTTCTTTTTCCATCGGCCTTAAGCTGTTCCGAAATGCCAGAAGATGAAGGTAATTTATATTCTATTCCTCCAATGGTAGAGCTTCGGTCGTACTTGTATTGATCTGGATCTAACTTATAGTTATTCTTTAAAACTTCTGGGTCAGACAAATCAAAGGGGTGGCGCTTACTTTGAATCTCATAGGGCTTCTTATCCTTAATTGGATACCTTAAATCACGCTTAGAAGTATCTTTTTCTGAACTATCTGGGGCTAAAACAAGGAAATCTCTTACTCTTCTTGGGGCAGTACGCGGCAGAGCGGGCCACACCACAATTAGAATGGAGGCCAGCAGCAACGAAGAACGTAAATATGTTAGTTTTGAACTACAGTGCAATGTAGAAGTTATACCATTCAGAGAGTTTTTAATGTAAGTTTAACAAGTTGCTCAACGCTAGTATCTGGGTTTTGTTGTTTAA
>VEQB01000285.1 GCA_018883485.1 Bacteroidota bacterium | reverse complement strand
TTGTTAAACCCACCATAGAGGGTTTAAAAAAAGAGCAGATTGTTTACAAGGGTTTTATTTTTATTGGCCTTATGAATGTAAACGGCAATCCATTGGTAATTGAGTACAATTGTAGAATGGGCGACCCAGAAACAGAAGTGGTTTTACCTAGAATAAATTCTGATTTAGTAACACTTATGCTAGCCACGGCAAGCGGCAATTTAAATGAAACAGAAATTACAATAGACCAAAGAGCAGCCACTACCATTATGTTAGTTTCTGATGGATACCCAGAACAGTATGAAAAGGGAAAAGTAATTACAGGCATTGAACAGGTGAAAAATGCATTGGTATTTCATGCGGGAACAACAAAAAATGAGGAGGGAAAAATTATTAGTAATGGCGGAAGAGTAATAGCAGTTACAGCGCTTGGTTCGACCCTTAAAAATGCTTTAGAGCTGAGTAATTTAGGAGCACACCAAATTTCTTTTAGTAATAAGTACTACAGAAGAGATATTGGATTTGAGTTTATTAATTAACAGCTTGTTGTTCTAAAAAATTTACAGCAAGTCCTTTAGGAATTGGGTAATTATTCCAGAAGTAATTCCCCAAGCTATCCCTAAACATAAAATCTTCATTGCTTTCTTTGAGTACAAAATTTGCATAAGCAAAATGCAACCCTTGCAAACTAATTTTTAATTGAACGCCTTCTTTTGGTAATTTTAACCAAGTAGAAATTCTTCTACTCCCTCTATAACTTTCATGGTAAACTCCCGTTATACCATCTATCGCAATATCTTGTTTAGAGCCATTAGAAAAATGTACTTGCAAACGCGGAAAGCCATAAATAAAATCTTTACTTCTAACCCAAACAGAAACAAAGAGGCTGTCTTTACATTTAAGAAAACCGTTGAAGAGTAATTCGTTTCCATTAAAGGTAAAAACCTCTGATTGATTCGAAAAAAGTGAATTTAAACCAGCACCCGCTAAGGTTTGAAAAGATGAGGTACTTGGTTGTCTAGTAAATAGTTTATTGCCAAAAAGGCCTTGGTACCAATCTCCTTCAAGTACTTTTAGTCGATTAACTTGTGAGGAAACTATGCTTTTAGGATATAGTTTATATAATTCAAAATCTGTAAACTGAGCAATTGGTTCAGCCAAATTTATGAATGCCTTTTCTGCTTCACTTAATTTTTGCCTAACCACCATTAATAAAAAAGGCAATTTTGGGTCTATTACCTTAAAATAATCCTTATCCAATATCGGATGACTCATTAAAGCTGTTATTTGAGCACCCTCCAAAACACTCGTTCGAGACATCATAAAATTAGTGAGGGGTATACCAGTTTGGTAGGATAAACTCATGGAATTTAAAATAGATTCATCTGTTCCCGAATAACCTTCTTTCTCATCTCCAATGGTATAGAACGGAAAGGCAATAATAGATTGGTAGTCCCCTCGATTTAAAGAAAGTTCAGTTATAGCATTATTTACCGTGAGAAAAACTTCATCGGTGGTAGAAGCATTTATTTTAGCCATTTTAACTTTTAGCATCCACACACCTTCAAAAAGAGAAAAAGCGAGCACCAAAGGCAATAGTATTTTTTGAAGCCTAGCCTCCTGGTGATGAAACAATTTATAAAAATAAAGAAACGCAAATACGCTGAAGAAATAAAAGAAGATCCAAGCAAACCTACCTACAGATCTAAATTGAGGAAGGACAGGAATATATTCGACAAAGCTATCAAATGGCTGCATGTAAAGGGGAAATGCGGCAGCTAAAAGCAAGGTAAAACAGCTTGCTACAATATAAGGAACATATCTAGGATTATCGAATAAATTAAGGGTATTTGCGTTGAAAACTTGCATGGAACGCCATTGTTGAGTTACTTTATAAAGGTAAAACAAGATAAAAATAAGGGCAAAAAAACCCAAGTAAGCTTGGCCTTCGGCTTCAAATTTACCCATTTGTAAAAACGAAGGATAAATAAATTCTAATGGACTATCCTCATTAAAAAATATACTTCTGTAGGTGGCTCTATAATTTAGAAATCCATAAGGAAATTGTACCCTATCGGTTTTGGTATCGACAAACGCCAATACTAATTTAAAGCAAAAAACAGGCAATAAAGCAACTAACAAATATTTATAATTACCCTTTCGCAAAAAGTCTCTTATGTTATCATTAAGGAGCAATCTAGCAAGCAAAATAAATAGATAAAAAAACAAACCAATGGCCAAATAATAAACATGCATAAGGCCCATCGAAAATGAGAATAAAATAGCAAGAACAGGATACTTCCAAGCGGTAATATTGGAATGCATTTTAATTTCTAAATACCACAAAATTGGAATTACAAATGCATAAGACAAAGCAAAATGCCCAAACAACCTATCGTTTTGCGGTGCCAAGAAAATAATGCTTAAAGCGATAAGAAAAGCCCAAACTTTATGTACTTCAAAATGCCTTACTATTAAAAAAACGAAAGCCACTGCAATAGGAAAAGCGATTAACAAAAGGGCATTAAAAATGCCTAGTGAAATGGGGGCTAAAGGTAATCCAATCGCATTTAAATATTTAACAGCTAAGGCAAGTAAGGGTTGATTATCTGTAAAACTTATAACTTCCTTATAAGGGTAGGCCATGCCACTAAATAAAAATCCAGAATCATTTTTTAGATAAGATAAGTAAGTGAAATAATTTTTAACACCATCGAAATGGGCGCAGAGAAAAGATGTATTTAGATGCCAAATCTTTAGAGGTAGCGCCCAAATTAAGAAAACACCATAACAAATTGCGGCATAAATAAATGCCAACCAAAAATCAAACTTGTTGTTTAGTTTTGGAAACATGTTGCAAGAGTAATGCTAAAAGTGCTTTCCAACAAATTAAGGCAAATTGTGGCATATGTTTATATTGCAACATGAAACGCCAAAGCTTAACTATTGTATTACCGTGCTATAATCCAGATGAAAACTGGCACATAAATATTAAGCAACAGATTGCAGAAATTTTATCTCAAATTAGTCTTGATGCTATAGAAATATTAGTCATAAACGATGGCTCTAAAATAGCCATAGACAATGAATTTAGCATCCTTCAAGCAAGTTTCCCCAATTGTAAACTAATAAGTTATGCAACAAATAAAGGAAAAGGATATGCCTTACGCCAAGGGGTAAAAAATGCCACTGGAGATATTATAATTTATACAGATATAGATTTCCCTTATACCGTTCAAAGTTTCTTAACCGTATTACATCAACTTGAAAATCACGATTTAATAATTGGGACAAGGGATGATAGTTATTTTCACCATATACCCAAAACGCGCGCCTTTATTTCTAGAGGTTTAAAATTTCTTATAAAAAAAACATTTAAACTTCCCACCTCAGATACACAAGGGGGATTAAAAGGATTTAGGAAATCACTTCAACCAGTATTTTTAAAAACAGGTATTAACCGCTATTTATTCGACCTAGAGTTTATCTATTTAGCTGCTAAACAAAACTACACTATTGGCATTTATCCTATCGAGCTAAGGCAAGAAACGGTAGTAAGAAAAACCAATTTAAAAGTAATACTCAAAGAATTTATGAATCTTATTCAGTTGCTGATTCGGTCGAAGTTTGGGGATTCATAAAAATGAGACATAAAGGGGTTAAAAAAATTGGGACCCAAAACAAATACTCATAAG
>VEQB01000284.1 GCA_018883485.1 Bacteroidota bacterium | reverse complement strand
TTTAAATAGGGGTAGTAGCTTAGATGAGGATGAACAAATAGACCATATTATAGATTTATTAGGCTACTCAAATAAAAGTGTTTCTGAGGTTGTTTTGGGTATTATTATAAATGCCGACAATAATATTGAAGTAGGTTTTGAAAAGTTAGTTAACTTATTCTCTTCCAAAATGGGCTACTTTGGGATAGATGATATTGGTGAAATGTTGGTACCACAGTTTAAAGTGAATATTAGATTAGGAGGATTAGGGGTTGAGTTTCCCGAAAATATATTTAAACGAAAGTTTCCAAATTCAAGCCAATCAAATCCTTATAAATCGATATTGACAATTACTTGTCCATATTCAATTCAGTTCGATACAAAGAGGGGTTTTGAATTTATTGAACAAGGAGAACCTTTTATAAGTTTTCCTGATTCAATTATCCTACCAAATTCAGATGGCAACAATGATGACAAATTTACAATAGGGTTAACAAACGCTAAATTAGATTTAAGCAGAACCAAAAACATCTCGGAAGCCATCGCAGATGGAAGACCTGAAGATTTTATTGGTGTTTACATCACAGATTCAACTATCACATTTCCAGCTTCTTGGTTGCCTGCAACAGGTACCAATGCAAGTACAGGTGTAATAAAAGGGAAAAATCTTCTAATTGGCACAGGTGGTATAAGCGGAACTTTAAGTCTATCAGCAATTAGTGAAACAGAACCTTCCCCTTTAGTTAATTTTACCTTTGGTGATTTTGTTTTGAAATTAAATGCCTTCTCCCTCACATTCCAACAAAATAGCATAACGCAATCCAATATTGAAGGTACCTTAGTTTTTCCTGAAAAATACAATCAAACAAAGATAATAATAGTTGAAGATGAGGAGGTAATTACAACCGTAAGGGCAACCATGAATGTAAAGGTTTGCATACTTCAAAATGGAGATTTTAAAATCAGCGCTATTGATACAAGCAATATTTTAAAATTGGAGTATGAGGATATTTTCATTTTAGATATCACAAGCATTAGTGCTGGCCGTGAAAATGATAAGTTTTATGTGGATATGGCAGCAATCCTTAAGTTTAACGCTACACAGGCAGGATTGCCAGATGGAATATTACCTAAGGAGATTCAAATAAATAGATGCAGAGTTTGGGAAAATGGCAAATTGGATATAGCAGTTAGTGGCTTAAAATTACCACACGCTTTTAAAATAAACCTTGGTCCAATGAAACTGAGTGTGAGTAATATTCACTTTGGCAGTCACCAACAAAACAATCGTTCATATAATTATTTTGGCTTTGATGGCGCAGTTGATTTTAAACCAGGTGGTGTTGAAGCAAGAGGAAATGGGATTAAGTTTTATTTTAACACAGATAATGGGACACCTCATCGCTTTTTGAGGGTAGATGGAATAGGAATTGATATACAATTGCCCGCCAATGCTAAAAGTGCTTCAGATGCAGAGTTTTTATTTAAAGGATATTTAGGGATTAGCAATATCCCTGAAAGCAATAGTACTGAATATAGTGGTAGCATTTCCTTTGCTATAAAAAAATTCTCTTTACAAGGTGGTGCAGCCATGCGTTATCAACCAGATAAACCAGCATTTATTGTTGATTTGGGAATTGAATTAGGCTCACCAATACCACTGGGAGCTACAGGCTTAGGTATTTATGGATTTAGAGGCCTATTTGGACAGAATTATATACCATCGCCCGCCAGTGCAGGACTAGCGCCCGACGATAGTTATTGGAAATATTATAAAGCAAAGAAACCAGAAAACGCAAATCCAGAATGGAAAAAGGAAGGTATTCATGCTGGAAAATTTGCTTCTGAAAACGGTAATTCATTTGGCGCAGGATTATCATTAGCAACAGGTTTTGATGGTGGTAGAACGCTAAGTACAAAGCTATTTGCATTAATGGGGGTTCCAGGTGGCTTAATGGTTCAAGGACAGGCCAGTATTTTAGCTAAACGATTAGGATTAACAGACCCACAAGATCCACCATTTTCGGCATTGTTGGTTATTAATAATAAACAAGTAAGTGCTGATCTTGGAATTCATTATACATTACCAAATGAACCAGATAGTGGGGAGCCTTCAGATTCCAAAGGTAGCATCCTTGATTTAAAGGCTCATGCAGAAATGGCCTATTTCTTTAAAGATTCTAAGGCTTGGTATGTAAACATTGGAAAAGATCAGCCAGAGGATGCAAGAATAAGGGCAAGAATTCTAAGTCTTTTTGATGGATATTCATATTTAATGCTATCGGCCAAAGGGATTAAATTGGGGGCTGGAGCTGGTTTTGATTTTAATGCGAAATACGGTCCTGTTTCTGTTGGCGCAGGGTTATATATTGCCACCTCAGGAATGGTAAATTTTAGGCCATCACAAGTTGGAGGATTAGCACAGGCGGGCGGATATGCTTATGTGAAGGTATTTAGATTTAAAATGGGGCTGCAAATTGATGTCAGTTTAGGAGCGGAGGTTCCAAAACCATTTATAATAGAGGGTAAGGTAAATGTGAGCATAGACCTTCCACGACCATTGCGCGATATTCAATTTGATTTTGAATTAAAATGGGTAAAGACTCGAGAATTAAATAATTTACCATTACCTGTAATTGAGGTAAAAGATGAAAAAAGATTTCCTGCAAAGGCAATTAATATAATGGCAGGTGAAAGTTTCGAGGTCTATGTTCACACAAATTCTGCTGCCAATTTTTTAATAGATACTGATACTAAAGTTTCACTAATTAGAAATAACCTCAAGAAATTTGAAAATGTTACTTTTGATGAGTTAAAAGATAAGTATACAATCCCATTAGATTCATATATAGATATTGATTTTAGCAGAGGTGTAGCAAGAAATAATAATCTGCCAATTGGTGATGTGGTAAGTGATGTTTTACAGTTTACTGAAACAGTTCCTGCTATGGCTCCAAGACCTGAAAATATTGTACAGCACGAATTTCGATTGATAGATTTTAAAATTTTGTATTACGATCAAGCTGCTAACAATTGGAAGCCTTATAATATTTACACGAGCAATTCAACCTTAGATTCACTAGCAAACCAATTGATTTCTGACGGTAAAATTTCTAACATAAATCAATTATTTAGCGCATTTTGGCAAAAAGTTGAAAAGGATAGCAATAAGCGAATTCGTGTGTTGGCCCAACAACCCTTTAGCTATACCCAGCTTGGTTCACCTGGTAGCATAATTCTAGAACACCAAGGGTTTAATTTACAAGAAATATTTTGCGGAAAGGTTTTGCCACCAAATAGAATTAATTGGTTGGATCAAGTTTTAGGAATAGTACTTGTGCCTCCAGGTGTTTTTAGTTCATATAAAAATGTTCAATTTAAATGGTTTACTGACCAAGGTTATGAAGTCGTAGCGAGTAACTTAACAGTTGGAAGTAAAAATTTCAATAAGGCCTGTGAATTTGACCTACTAAGTGGTTTTGAAATTTATTTTGGAGAGGCTATTAATAAATTGGAAGTAATTTGGGAAAAGAATTGGCAAAATTTTTCTGGATTCATCGTACATTACAGCATAGAATTATTTGATAATGCTAATAATTTCATAACCAAGCTTCAATCAGAAACCAATCAAATTGGCTCACCAAGCTTTCTAATACAACGTAGAGAATTACCAAACCAATCTTGGTTTAGAAGATTGAAATTTAAAAT
>VEQB01000283.1 GCA_018883485.1 Bacteroidota bacterium | reverse complement strand
GAATAGAGCCATGCAATACGTAAAGGGTTCCATTGTGGTCTTTTGTGATGCCAATACAGAACTAAATTCTGAAGCAATTCGCGAAATGGTGAAGCATTATGCTAATCCTACAGTTGGCGCAGTTACTGGCGAAAAACGTATTATTACCAAAGATAAAGAAAATGCAAGTGGGGCAGGAGAAGGTATTTATTGGAAATATGAAAGCTTTTTAAAACAACTGGATTCCGATTTCTATACCATTGTTGGTGCTGCAGGAGAGCTTATGAGTTATAGAACAATTCTCTATAAAGAATTACCTAAAGATAGTATACTCGATGATTTGATGCAAAGCATGCAAATTGCTAACGATGGTTACAGAGTTATTTATGAAAAGAATGCCTGTGCAGCAGAAACTGCAAGTGCCAATGTAGGAGAAGAACTAAAAAGAAAAGTTCGCATTGCGGCTGGTGCATTTCAAAGCATGGGCCGTTTGCCTAAAGCGTTTAACTTACTTACTAATTTTAGAGTAAGCGTTTTATTTATATCTCATAGGGTACTTCGTTGGACATTAGCCCCATTATCCTTGTTGCTTATCTTCTTAATTAATATTCCCTTGGCATTACAATTTGGAGGTATTTATACTTGCCTAATTTTGGTTCAAATCGTATTTTATAGCATGGCTTTGCTTGGCTGGTATTTGGCCAATAAACAAATTAAGGTAAAGGTGCTTTTTGTACCTTATTATTTCTTTATCATGAACCTATGTATGTATCTTGGTTTGATAAGGTTTTTACGCGGTAAACAAAGTACAAATTGGGAAAGAGCTAAACGTGCTTAAACCTTTTCTATCCAATTAAATTCGTCTTTAACAGTTGAAGTTTGTATGCCATAAATGGTTTTAAATAACCAATTACTCACTTTGCGATTTTCTGCAGGTGGTAATTCATAATCTATACCTTCAAACCCTATGGCCGCAATCTTTGCTATGATGGCCGCCGTTCCTGTGCCAAAGCAATCACTTAACTTCCCGGCCTTTGCATATGCTATAATCTCTTTGATGCTAATTTTTCTTTCTTCAATTGTATAACCTTCTTTTCTTAGCAATTGTAAACAAGAATCTCTGGTTATCCCTTCTAAAATATTACCATCTAAAGCTGGCGTTAAAATTAACTTATCTTCAATTACAAAGAACAAATTGGTGGTGCCAGATTCTTCCACATGCTCGTGCGTGCGTCCATCTGTCCAAATAATTTGATCATATCCTTGTTTCTTTGCCTCCATAGAGGGTAACATACTAATTCCGTAATTACCAGCAGCCTTCGCAAATCCCGCCATACCATCTGATGCCCTTACATATTTTTGCTCAACCTTTACTTTAATTGGCTTTGGGTAATAAGAATTAACTGGGCAACAAAAAATAATAAAGCAATAATTACTGCTTGGCCTTACACCCACAAAATCGTCTGTAGCAAACATAAATGGCCTTAGATATAAAGCAGAGCCTTCTTTAGTAGGTATCCAATCTCTGTCTAAGCTTACCAACTCTTTTAAGCCACCAATGAAAATTTCTTCGGGTATCTGAGGCATACCCATTCTGGCCGCACTTATATTTAGACGCTTAAAATTCTCTAAGGGTCTAAATAATTGAGGGTTTCCATCTGCACCTTTAAAGGCTTTCATCCCTTCAAATATTGCCTGCCCATAATGCAATGCAGAAATACTAGGTGCCATCAAAATTTCTCCATAAGGAAGAATTTCTCCATCTTGCCATTTACCGTCAATAAAATCAACCTTAAACATGTGGTCTGAAAATATTTTTCCAAATTCAATGTTTTCAAAATCACATAAATGAATTCTTGATGCTTGTGTTTTATTTTTTTTTATAGAAATTGCCATGGTATGCAAAATGATTTAGAAATATCCGATTCTTTTTTATCTCCTCTGTTTGAAGAAATTTTCGTGGTCAAAGAAAGAGATTTTTCAATAGAATACAATTCCCTTGGGGCAGGGCATCAAAAAATATTGATGTTAGTAAACACAAAATCAGCCGAATATCTTGAAAGTGAGGAGCTGCAGTTTCTTCAGACTATCATAGAAAAGGGCTTAAGAAGGTCGTTTGACGATGTTTGGGTGGTAAATTTAGACCGGTTTCCAAGTAAAAACCTTGACGATATTTTTAATCATTTTCAACCAGCTCAACTCATTGCTTGGGGTTTAGACCAATGGCTTGGTTCGCAGGGTGTAAATTTAGCTATACATAAAAACGGCTTAGTAAATGGGGTCGAAATTATCCAAGCTTTAAGCCTTGCTGCGTATAAAACAGAACCTGCCCAAAAATTAAGGTTATGGGCTACGCTTCAAAAGGTTTTTTTTAATTGATATGAAACTCATTTTTGCTTCGCACAACCAACATAAAACGAAAGAAATTCAAAATGTTTTTCAATCGTTTGCAGAAATAAAATCCTTATCTGATATAGGCTTCGATTTAGAAATTGAAGAAAATGGTTTGACCCTAAAAGATAATGCAGAAATTAAAGCAAAAACAATTTGGAAGGCTACGCAATTAAATTGTTTTGCAGATGATACGGGCTTAATGGTTGCAGCATTAAACAATGAGCCAGGTGTGCACTCTGCCCGCTACGCAGGTTTAGAAAAAGACCCTGTGGCCAACAATAAAAAACTGTTGCAAGCCTTAAACGGAAAGGATAATTTGGAGGCCAGCTTTGTTACCGTAATTTGCCTTATTATAAATAGGGAAATGCACCTTTTTGAAGGAAAGCTAAAAGGAACCATTACGCATGAACCAAAGGGTAGTGAAGGATTTGGCTATGACCCTATTTTTATTCCAGAAAATGACACACGAACTCTTGCGCAGTTGAGTTTAGAAGAAAAGAATAGGATTAGCCATAGAGGAAAAGCATTTGCCCAAATGCTAGATTTTATAAAAACTAGAGTTTAATATTTTTTCTAAGCCTGCTTTCAAAAAGAGTTTGAGTTATTTCTTCTTGAACCGAATCGTCTACCTCTATATCTGTTAGTTTATGCCTATAAATGTATATAGGTAATTGGCCTGCAATGATAGCCATGCTTACTACTAATCCTAAAACCAAATAGGCCGGTTGGTCTTTAATAGCAAATGCAATTAGTATAAATAATAGGTTCACCCCGCTTAAAATTAAACTTACTTGTTTGTGCCCCAATCCAATTTTCATTAGCCAATGATGCAAATGGTTTTTATCTGCCTTAAATGGAGACGTTTTCTTAAGTGCTCTCAACAAAAAAACGCGTAACGTATCGTATAATGGAATAATAAGTATGGCAACCGCAATACCTGGAGCCGATTTTAAGCGCATATAGTTTCCAGCTGCTGGGCTATGATATTCTATAAAATGAATAGCGAATACAGAAAGTAAAAAACCTACCGTTAAAGAACCGGCATCTCCCATAAAAATTTTTGCTGGATTAAAATTGAAGAATAAAAAGCCCAACAAAGCGCCACTTAATGAAAAAGCTAGCATGGCCCAATTGGTCTCGCCTTGCATATAAAAGAAATAAGCAAAAGTTAATGTCATAATCAAGCCTAAACTGCCAGCCAACCCATCTGCACCATCTATTAAGTTCATAGAATTGGTAATCACAATAATCATAAACATACTTAAAACTATACTTGCTAAATAGGGAATCTCATTTACTCCAAAAACACCATGAAAATC
>VEQB01000282.1 GCA_018883485.1 Bacteroidota bacterium | reverse complement strand
GAAAAAGAAGCATTACAACACGATTTAATCCTTCAGGAAGTGTTGAGAATCAGAAAAACGCTAAAGCGATTAGGAACAAGAAAACTACTGTTTAAAATGGAAGGATTTATGAGAGAACACCATATTGAGATTGGCAGAGATGCGATGTTTGATTTACTGGCGACACATAAGCTATTGATAAGGAAAAGAAAACGTAGAGTTCCGGTTACAACTTTCTCTGATCACTGGATGCGAAAATATCCAAACCTGATAGTTGACTTTATTCCAACTGCTCCCAATCAACTTTGGGTAAGCGATATTACTTACATCACGTTGAAAGATGATTTTGCTTATTTATCAATAATTACGGATGCCTACAGCCGAAAGATAGTAGGGTTTTACTTATCTGAAACGCTATCGGCAGAGGGCTGTATAAAAGCATTGAAAATGGCTTTAAAAAACAATCCGCAACTGGGAAGACTCATTCATCATTCTGATAGAGGTAGCCAATACTGCTGTGCTGATTACGTTTCAATACTTGACAAACACTTCGTGAAAATTAGTATGACTCAAAGTGGTGATCCTTTAGAAAATGCTATTGCAGAAAGGGTAAACGGTATTTTGAAAGATGAGTTGTTGGAGAAAATATACATCAATTATCAGGAAGCTAAAAAAGCTATTGCGGCTGCAATTAGCATCTACAACTATCAAAGACCGCATAGCAGTATTGATATGTTAACTCCTATTGAAGCTCATTTACGAGAGGGAGAACTAAAACGCAGATGGAAAAATTATTATTCAAAAAAGAAGGAGGTTGTTATGTCGTAAAATGAGTTTTTTTCAGGCATGAAGGGTTCAAGAATAAAAAAGCCAAGCTGTTACACTTGGCTAAAAAGACGATTTATTCCGTCACCCGGAGATGTATCCCTGGCAAGTTGCTCTCCAGCAGAGCTTGCTTCCGTTTAGTCTCCAATGCAAATGTAAACCTTATTTAGGATTACTGAAAAATGTGTAAACTTGTAACAGGATTTAAAACCAAAAAAGTGTCAACTTTTTTCAGGACGATACAGAATATCCCTCGCACAGGTGTAAGCACAATTGCAAGCCG
This sequence comes from Bacteroidota bacterium, assembly GCA_018883485.1. Classification (GTDB taxonomy): domain Bacteria; phylum Bacteroidota; class Bacteroidia; order UKL13-3; family UKL13-3; genus B1. The sequence continues at coordinate 2,611 of VEQB01000282.1, read as the reverse complement.
CACAAGCCCGAGTATAGCCCAAAGCTTGCCAAAGAACCTTCACCTTTCCCACTCAGACAAAATTGTATTAAAAAAAATCTCCTGCCCTTCAGAAATAAAAAATACCCAACCGCACAACCCGACACTGCAATGACGATGAAACGTAGTATTTACAATGGTTTGCAAGGAAGGTGGGCACTTCCACTAATATCCTTAACAAAAAAATTGCTGAATAAATGAATTTAAGTTTTAATACTAAAATCGCAGAAGGTTATAAAAGTACCTCTCAAATTGCCAGAGTTTTAACAGAAAATTGGGTAAGGGAAAATTCGTATTGTCCTTGTTGTGGCGAAGTTCCTCTAAATGAATTTGAAAATAATCGCCCCGTAGCAGATTTTTATTGTAACAAATGCTCCGAGGAGTTTGAGTTGAAAAGCAAAAACGGAAAATTTTCTACTACAATAAATGACGGAGCTTATTCTACGATGATAGAAAGAATAAACTCCAACCACAATCCTAACTTTTTCTTTTTAACTTATTCCAAAAATTGGTCAGTTGAAAACTTCTTGATTATTCCCAAACAATTTTTTTCCCCTGAAATCATTATCAAAAGAAAACCACTATCAACCACTGCAAGAAGTGCGGGTTGGATTGGCTGTAATATTGACATTTCAAATGTTGCCGAGGCAGGTAAAGTTTTTTTAGTAAAAGATTCTAAATTAATTGATAGGAAAATTGTTGAAACCTCTTTTAATAAAACACTATTTTTAAGAGGGAAATCAGCCGATTCCAAAGTTTGGATTTTGGATTTAATGACTTGTGTAGATTCAATTAAAAAAGAATCATTTACATTAGAAGATGTCTATAATTTTGAGGAAAAACTTAAGTTAAAATACCCAAGTAACAATTTCATCAAAGATAAAATAAGGCAGCAACTTCAGTTATTGCGAGATAAAGGAATAATTGAATTTGTGAGTCGAGGTCACTATAAAAAAATCAAATATGGAAACATTTAAAATCGAAGTAAAAGAAACCCTTTCTAGAGTTATTGAGATTGAAGCTAATTCTGCTGATGAAGCATTTTCAAAGATTCAAGATTTATACAAGAAAGAAGAAATTGTACTAGATGCTAATGATTATGTTGAAACTGGATTTATAAAATCAGAATAGTAAAAGATGTAAAACATAACTCCAAGTAATTCTGATTTTATTTTATACACTTCTTTAGATGGCGAAGTAAGGGTAGACGTTTTTGTTAATGATGAAACAGTTTGGCTCACTCAAAAGGCAATGCAAGAGTTGTTTGATAGGTCAAAATCAACGGTAAGTGAACATATTAGTAATGTTTTTAAGGAAGGAGAATTAGAGGGAAATCAAGTTGTTCGGAAATTCCGAACAACTGCCGATGATGGTAAAGATTATGAGGTTTGTTGCTTCAATCCGTGTAGCTTCATCTATCCTAATTCAAAATAAATTTACCTAAATATTAAATTGGGGAAGAATACCAAATAGTGAAAAACAATTCTTATTTTTGAACATTATCATCAAGGAATAATATTGTAAGAATATGACAGTAAAACCTAAATTTAAGGAGCTTTTAGAGACCGCAACCTTAGAGCTAAAGGATTTGACAACTGTTCAGAATCCTGATTTTAGACTGGAGCAAGCTGAATATAATGAAATGAAAAAGGAATGGGAAATTGTAGTCTCTTTTTTAGTGAAGGATAATAATAAGAGACTAAATCCTATTGGCCTATCTCTATCAGAATTTGAGTTTCAGCGTATTTATAAAAAATTGAAAATCAATTCTAGCAATGAGATAATGGGGTTATTTCTATTCAATGATTAGTAATGATATTAATTGATAGTAACTCTTTGCTTATCCTTATAATAGGATTAATGAATCCAAAATTGATTGATAGCCATAAGAGAACTTCAATCTATGATGAACAAGATTTTTACAATTTAATTTCCGTGATTTCAGATATTAAGAAACTAGTAATATTGCCAAACATCTGGACAGAGGTAGATAATTTATTAAATGATTTCAACGGGAACCATAAAAATTTGTATCTAACGAAAATTGTTAATGTTATTAAGAATACCACTGAGAAGTTCATTGAATCAACTAGGGCAGCAAATAATTTTGGATTCCAAGAACTTGGCTTAACGGATTCCGCTATACTTGAACATGCAAGGGAGTGCCAACTACTTATAACCTCTGACTCCAAACTTTCTGATTATGCAAATGCTATGGGAATTAAAGTATTTGATTTGGTGAAGTATAAAAATGAAAGAATAATTTGCGACAACTAAAACGTGGGCTTAATTGTAATTTTTCTCTACTGCCCACATTTTTAGTGAATAAGTAAATTATGCTTGGCTATAATTCGCTCTTATTTTTGAACCGTTTTGTACGCCATTGTAGATATAGAAACCACCGGAGGGCATCCTACTCAGAATAGGATTACAGAAATTTCTGTGTTTATACACGATGGACAAAGAGTAACTAACCATTTTGAAACTTTGGTAAACCCAGAGATTGCAATTCCACCGTACATTCAGGCATTTACTGGCATTACCAATGAAATGGTAGCAAATGCCCCCATCTTTTCGGACATTGCTCCTCAAC